>JAGCZE010000177.1 GCA_017960415.1 Lachnospiraceae bacterium | reverse complement strand
CTTGCCGACATGATCGAAAATAACCGCTGGAGCGGGCTGCTCAGGGAAGTACCCGTTAAAAAAGGCGATTTCTTCCAGATATTTCCGGGAACCGTTCATGCTATAAAAGGCGGGACACTCATTCTCGAAACCCAGCAGAACAGTGATGTCACCTACCGAGTTTATGATTACGGACGGCTTCAGAACGGCAAGCCGCGTGATCTGCATATCAGGCAGAGCCTGGATGTTATCAGGGTGCCTTTTGATGCCTCCGCAGGCTTTGAGAAGGGAACACCGCTTGCGGGTTCCGCAAATGAATCCCTGGTTGAGTGCGGCAAATACAGGGTATGGCATCTCACATGCACCGAGGGCAGTGTCTATCGCGGCCCCGGAACAGGATATATGCTTTGTTCGGTGATCTCCGGAGAGGGAGGCATTTTGCCGGTCTCCGACACAGGTAATGCACTGCCTGTTGATGCCGGAGCGGGATTGGATACAGATTTGGGCATAAATTGGACAATGATGGCGGATAAAACCTTTACGGGCCTGAAAAAAGGTGACCATTTTATACTGACTTCAGGCTTTACGTCATTTATGACCAAAGGGTCCTTTGAAATGATCTGTTCAATGCCCAATATTTGCATATGAGCGGGAATTGTGCTAAAATGAAATTTAAGTTTTCAGCATAGCGGAACAGATGCCGCAGGCTATACGGCAGCTGACGGTTTCATCCGCAAACGGAGGTAGCCTCTTATGGGAAAAAGGGTATACAGGGTATTGGCGTTAATGATGGCAGTGCTCATGGTTCTGGCACTATGTCCTGCTCAGCATGCACAGGCCAAGAAGAAAAAGGCTGATGCCAAGCTGGACAAAAAGACCGTTGAAACAACTACCCGCGAGCAGTTCACCTTGAAGCTCAAATCTTCACACAAAGCAGATTATTACTACGTGGACTTTAAGAAGTTCGATGAGGAGAAGCAGGAATATGAGTCTGTTTGGAGCTGCGCGGATTATTCGGATGACGGAAAGGGAAAATTTACCATCCAATTCCGTGACGGTGGTCTCTACGAGGTCACGATAACGATCGTGACCACCGATTGGGAATATTATTCGGACACCTGCGAGGTCACGGTGAAGAACATCGGACCTTCGAAGCGCAACATGGCGCTTTTGATAAATACATCTGAAGAACTGGTCATCGACAATGCAACCTTCGTCAGTGCGAAGGTCAAGGAAGAGTATAACTACTGGGATTATTGGAATTACTGGTACGACGATGATGACGACTATGATAATGACGATGATTCGGATGATTACGATTCCGGTTATGATGATTATTATTGGAATAATGATGATTCCGGTTATAACGAAGATTATTGGAATAACTACGATAACGGCTATAATTGGGATGACTACGATTACGACTATGATGACGATTATTGGAACAACTACGATTATTGGAACAGCGGGTCTGATGAAGATGAAGCCGATTATGAGGATGATTACTACGACTGGAACTCCTACAGTTCAGGCAGCAGTTTGAACTCTGCAATAAGCAGTACCGGTCTGAATTCCGGATCGAGCGCAAGCAATCTACCCCCCGGCTCGAGTGACAACAGCGATCTTATCAGCAAGGCCTACTATTACAGCAGATCGGATGAGGATTACAGCTCAAAAGGCGAGGTTTCGATCGACGGGGCGAAGATCACCGGCGTCAAGACTGGCAGCGTAACACTCATTGTTACATACACTCTTGCGGACGGGACTTCGGTGGAGGATGAAATATACGTCGATATCACGGATCCTGTTTACAAGCCTTTTGAAGGATATTTTCTCGCGGACCGTTACCTTTATCCCGAGATCGAAGGATATTCAAGCTACAGCGAGATCAGTTACGAAACAAGTAATGAAGATATCTGCGAGATCAACCGTTACGGCATTTATCTGAAAGGCGCGGGAAGTTTCAAGCTGACGATCACCGTGGACGGCAGGAAATTTACCGACAGGATCGAGGTTTATGCGCCCGAGATCTCGGACGATGCATTGCTGATAAAAAAGAAAAAATCGGAAACGGTTACTGTTACCGGACTTCCGGACGGGATCACTCCCAAATACAAGACCGGCAACAAGAAGATCGCAACCGTTTCGAAGGACGGCAAGATCAAGGCCAAGGCCGAAGGAAGCACGTATATAACCGTTACCTGCGGTGATCTTATTACCTATACGTGCTATGTTACGGTCAGCAAAGGCGGCACGGCTTACAAGGCCGCCAAGGCTGCCTATGACTCCATCGGAGGCCTTTACAGCCAGGATTACCGCATGAAGGACGGCTATTACGATTGCAGCTCCCTGGCCTGGAGATCATACAAGGAAGCAGGAGAATGTCTCGGCGGAGAAAAGCAGTACGCGCCTACAGCTGCCAATCTCTGCAAATCGCTGGAAGAGGACGGAAAAGCCATAGCCCATGAATATATTGAGGCCGATGAGCTTCAGCCCGGCGACCTGATCTTCTATTCCAGCGGTTCAAACGGCAGATATCTCAATATCGACCATGTTGCGGTGTATTATGCGGCGGCCTGTTCTTCGGACTGGAACGGTGATACTTACAATTCGGGACTGATCGTGCACGCAACCTCGCCGGCGGTTCATCTGTCGTCATACAGCGGATACTGCCCTTACAATATCGTGATGATCTGCCGACCGATAGATTAGGATTCAAATATGATCAATGAATATGAAATAAAGGCATTTGCCAAGGTCAACCTCGGGCTCGATGTCATCGGGAAACGTGAAGACGGGTACCATCTCCTGCGTATGGTCATGCAGAACATCGGGATCGCGGACAGACTTACGTTTAAGAAAAACAGCACCGGGGATATCTGCATCAGCGCCAATCTGAAATTCCTGCCGACAGGGCCCAAAAACCTGATCTACAGGGCTTTGGAGACGATTCGCGGCGAATACGGCATTACGGACGGCATTGACGTTGTTCTCGAAAAGAAGATCCCGGTTGCGGCGGGGCTTGCAGGCGGCAGTACCGATGCATCGGCTGCCCTGCGGGCAATGAATATCATGTTCGACCTCGGAGCCGATGAAAAAAAGCTCAAGGAGCTGGGTTTGCGGATCGGAGCGGACGTTCCGTTCTGTCTGCTTGGCGGGACAGCGCTTGCCGAAGGCATCGGCGAGATTCTCACACCGCTTCCGGCTATGCCCGAATGCAGCATATTATTGGTGAAACCGAAATTCGGCATTTCCACAAAAGATGTGTATCGTGCAATCGATGAAAAGCCGGTAGAGAATCATCCTGATATTGATGCGATCATAAAGGCACTGGAAGAACATGACCTGAACGGGATATGCGCGAATATGGGAAATGTTCTGGAAAATGTGTCATGTGCGGATTATCCTGTACTGAATGAGATAAAAGCCTCTATGCGGGAATTGGGAGCCGACAATGCCATGATGAGCGGCAGCGGACCGACCCTGTTCGGCATATTCAGAGATCACGACAAGGCAGAGAAAGCCTACAGGCACTTCAAGTCGGGCGAGTACGGCAGGGACACATTCCTAACGGGCCCGGCGAACATTTAGATTGAGACTCAAATATAAAAGAAAAGGACAGATTATGGATTCGGAACAGAAAATGGATACTTATACAGATTCAGAGACGAATGAGAACGACAAAACAAGCCTGATCGAAGAAACCTTTGGAAATAACGTATCTGCCACGGTGACAGAAGCAGATACTGAAACCGGGAAGACAGAAACAGATTTAACTGTTGCGGGTACAGAGACAGAAGCAGACAGCAATGAAGAAGAAAAAGAGAAGTTCGACTGGAAGAAGGAGCTGCGCGACTGGCTGATCATAATTGTTGCGGCATTTGCCCTTGCTTGGGCCATCACCCACTTTGTGATAATCAAGACTGAGATCATCTCGGGCTCCATGATCGCGACCCTCAATGTGGACGATCATGTCGTAGCAAACAGGCTGTCTTATGTATTTTCCGACCCGCAGCGCGGAGACATCATTTTCTTCGCATATCCGGATGATGAGACGAAGACATATGTTAAGCGCATCATCGGACTTCCGGGCGAGAAGGTCGAGATCAAAAAGGGAAAAGTCTATATTAATGATTCCGAGACACCGCTTGACGAGCCGTATCTCCACGAGAAGCCCGTAAAATCCGACTGGGGACCTTATCAGGTGCCGGAAAACAGCTTCTTTGTTATGGGTGACAATCGTAATGTGTCCATAGATTCACGTTACTGGGACAATAAATTTGTCAGAAAAGATCAGATTTACGGTAAGGCCTGGTTCAGATACAGACCGAACATAACCCTGATCAAAAGTGCGGATTATGAAATGTAACCTGCATCGCAGACCCATCGGGAATGCGGGCGGCAGGGCGTGAACAGTGAAAATTCATACACGGGAAACGGATATGAGTGAAGAAGAACTGAAATCTGAGAAAACGGCTCCGGCCGGAAACGATCAACCTGAAAATGACTGGGAAAAGGCCTGGGATAATTTCAAGGTTGATATGAACAGATTTGACCAAAGCGAGTTTGAACATCCCGGAGGACCGCAGCAGGAAGAGGGCAGCCGGGGTCAGGACGATGGTGACAAAGTCGGTCGGGACGGCCGGGAACAAAGCAATCGGGACCGGGACGGCCGGAATAAAAACGCCGGGGATACAGATGACCGGGAAGATAACGAAGACGAGGCCCCGGAAGACAAGAAAAAAAGCCGCCTGTCGGATATTATCAGCTGGCTGATCGTTATAGCGGCAGCCATAGCGCTGGCTATTGTCGTAAATAATGTGGTCATTCTGAAGACTGTGATAACGTCGGGATCGATGCGGCCGACCATGGAGATCGATGAGCATGTGATCGCCAACAGGCTTGCATATTTATTTTCGGAACCCCAGCGCGGAGATATGGTATTTTTCGCCAATCCCGACGATGAGACCGAAACCTATGTTAAACGCATAATCGGACTTCCGGGAGACAAGGTTGAGATCAAAAAAGGTAAGGTATACATTAACGACGCGGAAAAACCGCTGAAGGAGCCCTATCTGTTCGAAAAGGCAGAAAAGCTTGATTTCGGGCCTTATTATGTTCCCGAGGACAGTTATTTCATGCTGGGGGATAACCGCAACATCTCACGCGATTCAAGATTCTGGGACACGCCTTTTGTGAAAAGAGACAAGATCTACGGCAAGGCGCTGTTCGGATATCGTGTCAGAAAAATGGAAAGTGCGGAGTACTGAAACGAAAAAAATTGAAAATTATTATAGATATTCACAGAATGAACATAAATACATGTTATGATGTTTCGCAAAAGGTTAATAATCACAACATATGCCATTGGGAAACTCATGAAAACATGCATTTAATGAGTTTTTTGAAAGGGAAGCAAAGAGAGGTAAAAGAATGAACGAAGAAGATCTGTTAAAAGCCGCGGAAAGCACAGCGGATGAAGCCAAAGACGCCGCGGAAAACACAGCAGCCGAAGCAACTGAGGCTGTAAAAGAGAAAGCAGATGAAGTAAAGGATGCGGCTGAAGGTACCCTGATACTGGCCTCGGAAGAAGCAGTCGGAGCATCAGAAACCGCGGAGAAAGCAGTTGAAACAGCAGAAAATGCAGCCGAATCCCTTGGGAGTACAGTCACCGCATCTGGGAATGCAGCACCGGTTTCCGGCCAGGTAGTTGAGAAGGTTTCAAAGAAGACAACAATTGTGCTTATTTCCACTATTGTTGTTCTTGTAGCACTGATCGTAGTTTTCGGAGTGATGATCGGAAAGAAGTTCCTCGATAAGAAAAATGCCGATACCGATCCCGAGAACGGACAGAGTGCAACCGTTGAAACCGCAACACCTACTGCAGCCGCAACATCCGCAGCAGATTCCGATTATACAGATGAAGAGCAGACCATCAAAGAGTATGATGTTACTGTAGAACTCGGACAGTACAAGGGTCTTGAGATCGATTTCCCCGAGATCAATATTACCGAAGAAGAAATTCATGAGATGGTCGATGATTTCGTGGAAGACCTCGCAGAGGATATTCCGGTTGACCGTCCCGCGGAAAACGGTGACAATCTGAACATCGATTATGTAGGATACATGGACGGCGAGGAATTTGAAGGTGGCAAGGACGAAAATGTCGACATGGTACTCGGAGACGGTTATTTCTTCGATGCATTCGAAGAGGGACTGGTTGGAAAGGGCCTTGGCGAGCATACTCTGGAACTCAATTTCCCGGATGACTATTATGAAGATCTTGCCGGTAAGCCCGTAACATTCGTAGTCACGATCAACAGCATAACCATTACCGAGATCCCGGAGCTCTCGGATGAACTGATCGCAGAGAACACCGAATATTCCAACATTGAAGAATACAGAGCTTATGTAAAGGGTGAGCTTGAAGAGGAAGCAAGGCTGGATGCCGAGGAGCATCTCGACCGCGATATCCTGTATATGGCTATTGACAACGCTACATTCGGCGGAGAGATCGACGAAGAGATCGATGATCTTACCCGGCAGTATTTTGATTATTACGATCAGATGGCCCAGAGCTATTACGGAATGACAGGAGCCCAGTTGTTCAGTGCGTTCTACGGCATGACCGAGGAAGATTACAACGCCACGATCAAGGAAGAGAGCAGCTATTCGGTGAAGCTCCAGCATCTCCTCAGCAAGGTTGCCGAAGAAGAGAACATTACCTATACCGAAGAAGAGTATAAGAGCGAATTTGAAGAGATATTCTTCTCATATTACGGATTTACCGAAGAGGCCGAAGTTAAGGAACAGCTTTCGGACGAAGAGATCGACAAGATCGTTATCAACTCGATCAAGCAGAAGAAAGCCCAGGATATCATAACCGAAAACGCGGTCGTAAACCGCTGATAAAAAAACCTGCAAACGTTCTGTGCAGCTTACGCAGAAGACGCTTGCAGGTTTTGTATTACTGAGCGATAGTATTTTTGTATAATAGGCCGGGAATGCCCGTCAGAACCTCCGGATCTTGTCCGCGGAGTCATCATTGGTCTTGATGATCTGCTTGAGCACGATATAATATCCGTTCCCGTTGTCTGTCTCCACGAGGATGCGGTCGCCTTCTTTATGGCCGAGCAGAGCCTTTCCTAAGGGAGATTCGGTCGAGATCAGATTATTGAGGATATCACCTCTGATCGAGGTTACGAGGCGGAAGTTCTCGGTCTCGCCCTCATCTTCAAAATAGACTACAGCTGTATTATTAATGCCCATTTTATCGTCATCCGAGCTGTCGTCAATGATAGTGGCATTTTTCAGCATTTTCTCGAGATAACGGATCCGGGACTCATTTTGATTCTTGTCTCTCTTTGCTGCATAATATTCAAAATTCTCGCTCAGGTCACCCTGCGCCCGGGCTTCCTTCACGGCTTCTATCGCATCCCGCCGTACTACAAGCTTCCGGTGCTCGATCTCTTCTTCGATCTTCTTTACATCGCTTTTGGTCAGTTTTTCGCCCATAATGTGATCAAACAGCCGCAAACCCGTTATCCGGCTGTCGTTACCTCCGTATGCATAAAAATGTAAACATTTTAAAAACGATTATTTTCGTAACAATTTGCATAAAAAAGATAAATCTGAAAATTCATTTTGTTAACTATAACATATATCAAAAATGAAAACAAGAGTGTAAGAAATCTGCTAAAAATCGCAATATTTTTGTAATTTTTCTTGACAAACCGCGTAAAGAAGATTATAAATAAAACTGTAAACACGAAACATGTGGAAAATACACGGTTTCGGTCAAGACTTTCATATTATTTCAGGAGGAGTTTATTATGAACAAGGCTGAATTAGTAGCAGAGATCGCTCAGAAGTCAGAATTATCAAAGAAGGATTCAGAGAAGGCTCTGAAGGCTTTCATCGATGCAGTAACAGAGCAGCTTAAGAAGGGTGAGAAGGTTCAGTTGGTTGGCTTCGGTACATTTGAGACCGTTAAGAGAGCTAAGAGACAGGGCCAGAATCCTCAGACCAAGCAGAAGATCACCATTCCTGCATCAAACGCTCCTAAGTTCAAGGCTGGTAAGGCTTTAAAGGAAGCTGTTAACAGCAAGAGCAAGAAGAAGTAATTTGGAATTATCTTTGCTGCCCCGCGAGCTTCTCGTGGGGCTTATCTTTTATGAAATATGCAAGCGCCCTCAGTGCAAGCTCGCTTGCATGCTGAGGACTGAGCGAACGATCGTCCGGCAGGAGTCAGCCTGCCGGATTACGAAATATCCGTTGTGTCCTGATGTTATTAAAAAAGGGGGATTTCATATGCGACTTGACAAATTTCTGAAAGTATCACGTCTTATCAAATGTCGTACTGTAGCCAATGAGGCATGTGATGCCGGCAGAGTTTCTATCAACGGCAAGCCCGCCAAGGCATCATCACAGGTCAGCGTCGGAGACCGGATCGATATCGAGTTCGGCGCGAAGGTGACCAGCGTTGAAGTATTAAAGATCGCCGAAACCCAGAAAAAAGAAGAAATCGCGGAACTGTATAAATATCTGTGAACAGGACCGGAGGTAAGGATAT
>JAGCZE010000176.1 GCA_017960415.1 Lachnospiraceae bacterium | reverse complement strand
GTGGCAAGATGCGGGGCATGGGTAATCAACATGCGCCAGCCGGCGTGGTACGAGAAGCGCCCCGGTGTCAGATTCCTGGAAACCTGGCACGGAACGCCGCTCAAGAAGCTGGTATTTGACATGGAGGACGTGCATTCGGCTAGCCCCGAGTACAAGATGACATTTTACAAACAGTCGAGAATTTGGGACTGGCTCATATCCGACAACAGATTTTCTACGGAAGCATTTGAGAGCGCGTTCCTTTTCCCGAGAGAGAAGATCCTGGAGTTGGGGTATCCCCGCAACGATCTGCTCTACGGGGATGACCGCGATGCACGTGCTGCCGCGATCCGCAGAAAACTGGGGATTCCCGGCGATAAAAGGGTCGTACTGTATGCTCCAACCTGGCGTGATGATGATTATTACGGCCCCGGTCAGTACAAGTTTGAGCTGCCCCTGGATCTTGATATGATGGAGTCGCTCAAAGATGAATATTTCTTCATCCTGAGAACCCATTATTTTATAGCTGACCATCTGAAACTGGACGATTCAAAGAAGCAGTTTGTTAAGGATTGTTCGCGATACAATGATATCGGCGAGCTCTATCTGATCAGTGATGTGCTGATAACCGATTATTCTTCTGTATTTTTCGATTATGCAAACCTGCGCAGACCGATCTTGTTCTATGTTTATGATTTTGAGAGATACCGTGATACGCTGCGCGGCTTCTATTTCGATATGGAATCCGGCGTGCCGGGACCGCTCTTATTTACGAACGAAGAGGTGCTGGCGGCACTGAAGGATATTGAAGGTGTGAAGCTTCGCTATTCCGATAAATACAGGGAATTTACCGAGAAATTCTGCAGCCTTGATGACGGACACGCCGCCGAAAGGGTTGTAAAAGCAGTATTTGAGGAATACAGATAATCGGTGAAACAAAAGCATTGACCGGCCGACATTATGGGAACAGGAGATCCGGATGAAAAAAATAATTAAAAAAATAATGATTTTTATATACCGGATACTGAATGTGATCCTTCCGAAGAGCAGCCGGATAATCGTTTTTTCGTCTAGTAACGGCAAGAGTACAGGGGGTAATCCCAGAGCGATATTCGAGTATGCGGTTTCGGAAATATACGGTAGAAGCAGGAATAATGGTGCAGAAGTCAAATTCTGTGGAAACAGAGAAAATGCCGGGGGAAGAACTCACGGCGGCTCCGAAGAAATGAATACGGAGAAGTCCCATACGTATCGCAAATACAGATTTGTATGGTTCCTGACCGACGAGTTGATGCGCACGAGACCGGAGGAAGCGGGGAAACTAGAGAACTACGCGGATTCGATATGGGCAGAACCTTCTGAGACGGTGAATCTTAAGGGCAGCGAAGGGGCTATACTCAGCCCGGGCATGAAGAAAGTTCCAAAGTCATGTAAGGTTGTAAGATACGGACATCCTGCTTATTACTGGTACATGGCGCGTGCCGGGGCCTGGGTATTTGATTCGAGACAGGAGCCGTACATCAGAAAACGTCCGGGAGTCAGGTATCTTCAGACCTGGCACGGAACGCCGCTCAAGAAGCTCGGGCTTGATATCGATGAAATGAACATGGCCGGGGAGAGCGGGATTATTGAGGATTACAGAGATTCATTCAGACGCGAAGCCTCACAGTGGAACTATTTGATCGCCCAGAACAGCTTCTCGGCAGAAACTTTCAGGAGATGTTTTGACTTTCACGGTGAAATGCTCAAGATCGGATATCCGAGAAATGATGTGTTGGTGCGAGCGGCCCGTGAGAAGGCAAAAGCTGCGGATGCCGTCCCGGGATTAGGCGATCATGCCGCTCAAATATATTTGAATACCGATAATGCGTCAGGATCGTTTGGTTCGGGAGGCATATCCGGCATAAATTGCGATAACAGGAAAACCCTGCTGTATGCGCCGACCTGGCGGGATGACAAATACATCGGCGGCGGGTGGTATGCATATTCAAGCCCGCTTGACTTTGAAAAACTGTATGAGATCCTGGGAAATGAATTCAGGATCGTCATAAAGCCGCATTATCTGGTGAAGATCCGGCCCGGCGATATTCCTGAGGAACCGGTAAAAAACGGATTTGTCAGTATCTGCGGGCAGGGTGACGAGATCAATGACCTGTATCTTGCCGCTGACGGACTGATCACGGATTATTCATCCGCTATGTTTGATTACAGCCTGCTGGGGCGGCCGATGTTTTTCTTTGCATATGACATGAAGGAGTATGCGGACAGGTTGCGCGGTTTCTATTTTGATTTCGAGGATGAAGCTCCCGGACCGATCTGCGGTACGACCAAGGAGTTGGGAGATTTGATAAAAGAAGCTTTTGAGCATGATGACCGGCAGGAAAGATACCGTGAGAAAATCCTGAAATTCTCCGAAAAATACAATACATATGACAACGGAGACGCGGCAAAAAAGGCTTGGGAAGCAGTCCTGAAAGGCTAAATCACAACATATCGTACATCATACTGCAAAAACATATTGTGAAAGAAAGTGGGATTTATTGCGTAGTAAAGCGGAATTGATCATTTTTAAGGAAAATTTATATGATAGAAGCATTTATTAGAGAGACGAAACGCAGGATTCTCAGTCTGGCGCATTATATGGAATACAGGCTTGAAAAAGGCCATATTGAGGGCTTGCTGCAATATTACGATCCTTCTCCTGTCGTTAATAAAACTCCGCGTGGGAGTGAAAGCATCGCATTTGTGATCACAAGAATGGTGCGGTTTCACGGCGGGCAGACATCGGTGCTGAGACTCGGGACCGAGCTTGCGAGACAGGGAATGAAGGTTTATTACCTGGTTTACAAGAAGCAGACAGTAAAGGATATGGAATACTGTGCGCGTGAAAATCTGGCCGGATATCTCGGAAAATGCATGCCATTTGCGGATTATACAAAGGCTGCGGCGAAGGGCAGGGAGCCCGAAGTTGACTTTATCTGTGCCACTTCGTGGGATACGGTTTCATTTGCGAAGAAGCCGGAGAATGCATACAAGCTGTACTTTGTGCAGGATTACGAGCCATATTTTTATAAATACGGCGAGGAGTTCCTGATGTGCAAAAATACCTACGAACAGGGCCTGCATATGATCAGTCTCGGGTCATGGAACCGGGATATGATACTCAGAAATGCGTCGGGAGAGGGGGCCGGAAATAAGGATAAATACAGGATCGATGTGGTGGATTTTCCCTACGAACCGCGTGAATATACGGATGAGGACCGGGCCGGAGAGTGCAGTAATACAGATGGTGACCGGGCCGGAGAGTGCCAAAATGAGCAGGACGATCGGAACAACAGAAAAAGTCCTGCAAAATACAAGCGCAATTACAAAGCATATCGGGATAAAAAGAAGATAACTGTAGCCGCTTATGTGAAGTTCTACGGAAAGAGGCTGCCGGCGTTCATACCCTTCATGTTGGAAAATACTGCGAAGAAGCTTAAAAAACGAGGAATTGAACTCGAAGTGCTGTATTTTGGCGAAGCGAAGACCTTTAAGCCTGCCGGTGGGAAAAATCTGGGGCAGCTGAGCCGAGCGGATCTAACGGAATTGTACAGAAAGGCTGATTTCGGGCTGGTTGCGAGTATGAGCAATATCTCGCTGGTTCCGTATGAGATGCATGCCGCGGGACTGCCTGTGATCGAATTCAGCGACGGAACATATACACATTTTCTGCCGGAGGATAGTGCGATACTGACTGATATGTCGAAAACCGATATCGCACAGAAGCTGTACGAGGCGGTGAAAAATCCGAAAATACTTGAAAAGATGCATGCAAGTGCGATGGAGGCAATGAAGGATATGAGCTGGGAACAGACGGGGAAGGAATTCCGCAGGATCATTCTGGAATGCGGAGAAGAGAGGTGATTTACATGCGTGCGTTGATTAAACGACTGATACCGAAGCCTTTGAAAAACATCTACATCGAACTCAGAAAACGCTTGATCAGGGCGCAGTTTCACCTGTTCAGGATATTTCCGATCAGAAAAAAACGCGTGGTGCTGTGCAATGTGTGGGGCTTCGGCGATAACCCGAAGTGGATTGCCAAGGCACTCAGAAGTGCAGATAAGTCGGTGGAAGTTGTATTTGTGACCGAGAAATCCGCAGCGGAACACGTTCCGAAAGGGATCAGACTGGTGCAGACGAATACGCCGAAAGCGGTCTATTATCTTGCAACGGCTCATGTATGGGTCGACTGCAACCGCAAAGAACCTTATATCGTGAAGAGAAGCGGTCAGATATACATCCAGACCTGGCACGGAAGCCTGCCTCTGAAAAAGCTGGAGGCCGATTATCCGAAACTTACTGAACGTTATATGGAAAATGCTGCCAGAGACAGCAGAATGACGGATCTGTGCCTTTCAAACGGTGAATTTATGAACGACATTTACCGGAAGGCCTTCGGATATGAATGTGACATGATCACTACAGGTTCGGCGAGACTGGATCCGCTGATCAGGCCCAATGCGAAGCGTGTGATCCGGACCAAGAAACAGATTGCCGGGATCGTTGCACTGAAAGCACGTAAGGAAAACAAAAACGGTATTTACGACACGGACAGCGTTGACCGCATGAAGATCGCGGTTTATGCGCCGACTTATCGTGAAAATGACAAGCAGGTGGAGTTCCCCGATCTTGAAGCGGTCAGGCTGAAGCTGGAAGAAAGGTTTGGCGGCGAATTTGTGCTTGTGGCAAGAGTTCATCCGCTGGTTCGCAAAGGATTGAAGGATTACGGCAGCAGGATCGTGGACGGAAGCGGATTCGGCGATCTGTACGAGCTTCTTGAGGCATCGGATGTGCTGATCACGGATTATTCGAATACTCTGTTTGAATTCGCGTATGCTGGCAGGCCTGTGTTCCTGTATGCCGCTGATGTTGAAGAATACGAGGAAGAAAGAGGATTTTATTTCAATTATTCCGGACTGCCTTATCCGCATGCGGCAACTACCGGGGAATTGTGTGATCAGATAGAGAATTATTCCGATTTTGATTACAGAAACGATCAGAAGAATTTCTTCGAAAATATCGGTATCTGCGAGGATGGAAAGGCATCAAGGCGCATCGCGGAGCTGATTTTGAGGAAGGTGTACAGAGAGTAAAGCATACAGAAAACAAGCAAACCAAAACCCCGCAGTTGTGGGAAACTGCGGGGTTTTGTGACACTATACAAAAGGGGATGGTTAATCGGCATACTCGGGGTTGGCACCGAGGGTTACTTTAAGTTCCATCTCGGTGAAGCGGCCTCTGCTGAGACGCTGAAGGGTTATGGTTACTTCTGTGCCGGCCTTATAGGAGGTTATCTCGTTACGCAGGTCGGTAGTGGTCTGAACAGTGATATTGTTGATCTTGGTGATGATGTCGCCTGAAAGGATTCCTGCCTTTTCTGCCGCGGAGCCGTCAAGAACGGTATTTACATAAACACCGGTGGGCCAGCCGTATGCATTGGCGAAATCAGAGGTAACGGTCTGCATCTTTACACCGAGGTAGCCTTTTTCGCTGTCCTTGAGAACTTCTCTCGAAGCAAGTTCATTGAGGATATCTACGGCACGTGAGATCGGGATCGCAAATCCCATGCCTTCTACTTCTGCGGAAGCATATTTAACATTATTGATACCGATTACTTCACCCTTGATGTTGAGCAGGGCGCCGCCGCTGTTGCCGGGGTTGATGGCAGCATCGGTCTGGAGAAGGGTCATGGTCTTGCCGTCAACATTCACTTCACGATCCTTGGCACTGATGTAGCCGACTGTCGTGGAAGTTCCGTAACCGAGCGCATTTCCGATCGCGATCGCCATCTGGCCGACCTTGACGCTGTCGGAATCACCGATGACAGCAACCTTGATGTTGCTGATGGTATCTTTGCTGATGTTTGCAAGATCTACGGCAACAACCGCAAGATCCGCATTGGCATCAGTGCCTTTAACATAGGCTTCAACCTCTGCACCGTCATTAAATGTTACCTTGACATCAAGAGCATTTTCGACAACATGGTTGTTTGTAGCGATCATGAGCTCTGTATCTGTCTGTCCGATAATGATACCCGAACCGGCGCCGGTGGATGTATAAGTACCGAAGAAGCTCTGGGTATTGAAGGTGCAGTTGATCTGAACGATAGAAGGAAGCGAATTCTCAACAACCGCAGAAACATCGGTATATGTTGACTCATTGCCCGTAAGGACCTGAGCTGATGCTACGGTATCGTTGCTGCTGCCTTTTTTTACCTGTGAGATCGAACTCTCACTGCCTGCACTCTCGTTGGTGCTGTCATCTGAGCTTCCTACGGGATTGATGATGTTGTGCTTCTTCGAAGCTGAATCTTCATTGACCGTAGGTGTATCCGAAGGTTTGAAGCTGTCATAGATCTTGTTGGTTCCGATAAATACCGCTGCTGCGATAACACCGAAGGCTGCTGCGGAGAGGATCACCTTGAGCCAGCCCGGCATATGGCGTTTCTTGCGATTCGGATCGGACTGCTTGGGATTGTAGATCGTTCCGTAGGAAGAAACGTAGGTGCTGTGCGGGGTTCCGGTCTGAGTCGGAGCACCTGAACCGTAAGTGAACTCGGTCATCTGAGCCTGTGCTGCCGAACCGTAGCTGTATTCTGACTGAACCTGGGCACCTGAACCGTAGCTGTATTCTGACTGGGTCGGGGCACCGGCGACGCTGCTTACTGCAGAGGTTTCTGCAGTTGAAGCGGAAGCCGTGTCCTGAACTGTATCCGTTCCGTATGCGGGGGTTCCTGCGTTATTGGTATTCCAACTGTCATCATTGACTATTCTTTCACCTGTATAAGGATTGAACTTAGCCCGGTATACGTTGGATGAAGTGTTGTCCGAAGCAGGTGCTGCGTACTTGTCATAACGGTGGTCTGACGCGGGAGCTGTATTCTGTGTGTACGAGCTGTATTCTGATGCGGGAGCCGCGTTCTGCGTATTCGAACCGTATTCTGATGCGGGAACCTCACTCTGTGTGTTCACACCGTCCTCTGAGGTACCCTCTGCGACAAGTTCTGTCACTTCATAGCCGGAATTACCGGTATCGCCGGTATGAGAAATCTCATTCTCAACATTCATGTTGTCTTCATAAATATTGTCGTTCATATCATTACCTCCTGTATATTGGGCCGGACCATGTGAAATCTCGCTCCGGCTTTTCTTTCTGAAACAGATGATACCCTCGAAATGTGTTCAAATTGTGAAAAAAAAAGTAAGAATTGGTGAAATGAGTTGTTAAAAAAAGTGGATTATTGTAGAATACAATAGAGAAATTATGGAAAGGGGGAGCGCGCCGGTGATCAAAGATAATCAGAATTCATTGAACCGCCTGCACATCGCGATAGATGCGGCACTGATAGTGGCGGCGTATTTTCTTGCGTACCCCTTGCGTTTTTATCTGCTGCCGAAGATGTTTTCGGTACTTGCGATAGTGAAGGGAGAAGGCTTCCTGACATTTACCGAATACAGCTCCAACGTGATCTATCTGGTGCCCGGATATCTGATCATTTACAATATGCTGGGCCTTTATAAGCCAAAGCGCACCCATTCGCTGCTGCGGACCCTTGCGAGTCTTGTAAACGGCAATATACTCGGTATATTCTACTTCGCGTTCCTGATCTATATTTTGAAAATAAATGATATCTCCCGTGCGTTCTACTTCGTTTTCGGCGGGTTGAACCTGTTTTTCGGGGCTTCCTTCAGGATCATCCTGAGTAGGATACTGAAATTTATCCGCAAGAGGGGCCGGAACCTGAAGCACGTGCTGATAGTCGGTTACAGCCGCACCACGGAAGGCTTCATTGACAGGGTCAAGGCCAATCCCGAGTGGGGTTACAAGCTCTACGGAATACTTGCGGATTCGATGGCGGCCGGCACGCGTTATAAAGGCGTCGAAGTGCTCGCACCCATTATCGAACTCGATGAATATATCGAAAATAATGACTTTGACGAGATCGTGATCGCTCTGGGGATCGACAAATACGAGAAGCTCGAGAGGATCGTCGATATTTGCGAGAAATCGGGTATCCACACGAAATTCATACCTGATTACGGTAATATGATCTCGACGGTTCCGTATATTGAGGATCTGTACGGATTGCCTGTCATTAATATCAGAAATGTACCGCTGACCAATACGGCGAACATCGTCGTAAAAAGGGCGTTTGATATAATTGGGTCACTGCTGGCACTTGCTGTATTTGCGATACCGATGATCGTGATCGCGATTGTTATAAAATGCACCAGCAAAGGGCCGATCATCTTTTCTCAGGTCAGGATCGGAAAGCACGGCAGAGAGTTTAAGATGTTCAAATTCCGGTCGATGTATGTCGAAGATCCGGAAAAAGAGAAGGACGAGTGGACGACGCGCCGCGATTCAAGGATCACGCCTATCGGGCGGTTTATCCGCAAAACCTCTCTTGATGAGACACCGCAGCTGTTCAATGTACTGCTGGGCAGCATGAGCCTTGTGGGGCCGAGGCCCGAAAGACCGCAGTTTGTTGAGAAATTCAGGGAAGAGATACCGCGTTATATGATCAAACACCAGGTACGTCCGGGGATGACCGGCTGGGCCCAGATCAACGGCTACCGCGGCGATACCTCGATCAAGCGGAGGATCG
>JAGCZE010000175.1 GCA_017960415.1 Lachnospiraceae bacterium | reverse complement strand
TACAGTAATAAAGTCATTTAAGCCGGAACAGTCTGTATTTGATTGCGAAACATCTATGGGTTATCAGCCGAGATTTTATACTGTAAATGCATTTATGGCGCATTCGGTTGATGACAATGGTATGGTTGAAATTTCTCCGCAGATTATCACTTTAATTTCTGTATCCTCTGAAAGGATTGATTTTACTGCCGGAGAAAAAGCATATTGGGCTGATGTATATTACGATAATTCCGAAAAAAAATGGTTTACAGGAGATGCTTATGATCTTTCCTGCTGGCTTGAGGAAGCACCTGATTGTCCTGAAAAGATAAGCAATTTTCAGGGAGAAGTTGAACTGCCTGAGATCAGATGTGAAAAAGATGTTCTGCCGCTGGCAAAGTTCATTTATGCATTCCATGAAATTGACATTGTTAATCCAGATTCAATGGCTGCCGGCAGGAAGAGTATATGGGAAAGTTTGATAAAGCAGGAGGCAGGACTCATACTTACAACGCTTCCGGATACCGACGAAGAGTTGTTGATGATCGAAAAGAGCGGACTCCAGTTTGAGATAAGGCCTGTTATCGATCTGACAGGATGCAATTATCCGCTTAACGGAATTGTTTGGTATCGGCACAGCATGTACTGGAATTTTACAGAGGATAATAACGACTACAGTTCCTATATTTATGCAGTGATAAGAAGCGATATGCCTGCCCAAACATCTGCACGAAAGCTGTTTGACTGGCTCGGCCCGGACCGTGTGGTAAAGCATATCAAGGGTAATGCATATATTGGCGGTGAGTCTGAAATCTATGAGGGAGTCACTGATCTGACAGTTATTGATCCTGCACCGTATGCCTTTGATGACGGGGAACGGCAGAATTTTCTCGGTACATATTATTTTGAAGGAACCAATATCGTACCCGGAGCTGTAAACCCGGAGGATTACTATAGTGTTATAAAAGAAGAGGCACCCGGAGAAGTAAGCTATAAGTCTGGCTATTGGGAAGATTGGGAAGGTAAGGTCAGAGACAATTATACTTTTTTCTCGTACTCGATATTAAAGCTCGGTTTTGGCAGCAGTGAACGATATAAGGTGTTGGAGCCTGCGATTGAGAGTATTAATGGACGAATGGCCGAACACTGGGAAGAAATATGTGAATATGCGCGAATATATTGTGAAGAACTGAGTAAGCAGGAGTATGATTACAGAACCAGAGAAAGCACCCGGGGTCCGTATGTGACGGTATACAGAGCTGATGAAAAAGTTTTTAACGCTGTATTGAACAATACCTTTTACTGTCCTGCACAATGCGGAGCGCAGGAAGTGTTTGCTGACTATGGCTGTGAATCATTTAACTTCGATGCTGACAGCGGTAAAAGAATAGATTTTTCCGAAGTTTGCCGGGATTCGCATCGATTTGCCGAGATTCTGGCGGCTAAGTTTGTTAGTGATTATCCGGATGAAATTTTCGACTGTCTGGAGGAGAAACTGGCGGAACAGATCGCAGATAACCGGCTGGTATGGCTGCTCATGCACGAGAATATTACTGTAAGAATATATGGGAATGATATCGGGAAGGACAAGAATACGTATTTCGAGGCATCTGTACTGACCGGAGAATATCCGGAACTGTTTGTCGGAGACTGGTTTTCGACAAGATATATGGTTGCAGTCGGAGAAGGAGAAACTTTAGAGTATTATGACTCTGACAGCGGCAAGAGTCATAGCCTGAGGATTGATGAAGTTCCGGATGAAGGAAAAACTTATTACGGAAGATACTATTTGACCATTGATGATGAGTGCTATGACACAAAACTAACCTGGATGGATGATGACTGGGGGGTATGGTATTATTATTTTGTCAGAATCGGGAACGAAGTTTATCTTTATACGCAATGCTGGGAGAATGATGATGACTTTGATCTGGTTATATTCCACGTTAATGAGGGACGTGAGCCGGACAAACTGTTAGGACTTGGGCAGTACTGTTTTGACAGCAAAATTGCAAACATTAACAATTTCTATCTGGAGTCGAGGCAATTTATTCTCGGTACAAGGTGGAGCGACAAGAGATACACGATATCGGACGATGGTATTCCGGTTACGTCTGAGAAGTACTTCCCGGCTTGCGGAGAATTGACGCTTTTACACAACTGCAGGTTCAGTGTTTTAGATCCGGAAACGGATGAAATAATCGGAGTTAAGATACTGTTAAAGGGAGAAAAAATCGAGGCAGAACAGACCGACGGATATAAATTCATAGACTTTTCAACGGAGGACGGAACCATGATACGATTGGATAGTCTCCAACCGGATGGATGGGCCTATTCGTCGGAATGGAGCAAGATATTCTCCGGTATATGCAATGCAGACTAACAACAAAACGGGAGGAAATATGCAAAAAGTCATATTATTCGGTATTACACTTATAATAATGTCAGCCGGTCTCTTCGGCTGCAACAGGCAGCAGACCGCTATCGAGCCGGAGCCTACGTAAACTCTTGCTGAGCCGACGAAGGAAACAGCGACGCCGGAGCCGAGCCCGACAGCGGTACCTACACCGGAAATAACTCCTTCGCCCATGCCGGAACCGACGGAGGCACCGACTCCTACGGAGATTCCCAAGCCTGAGGACCTGCCCTTTGAGCAGATGTTTACATACTACCCGGAGCTTTTCCCGCAGATCGACAGCTCGACGGCGAGAACGCCGATCACTGCAGCGATCTATGAGTTTTTCATGGGAGCGGACAGTAACGAAAGATATCCTCTTTGCTCGAAGACACACGGCGCGTGGATAAATCTGGCCGACGGGACAGCGGACCTTGTCTTTCTTGTAGCGCCTACCGAAGAGGAGGAGTCATATTTCAGGGAGAAAAAGGTCAATATAGAAATGAAGCCTTATGGTTATGACGGGCTGGGATTTATCGTGAGCCCCGAGTGTGAGGTTAAGAGCATTACATCCGAGCAGATACGCGGCATCTATGAGGGAAGGATCACAAACTGGAAGGAACTCGGAGGTCCTGAAGCCGATATTCATCCCTATTTCCGAAACGATCAGTCGGGCAGCCAGAGACTGTTCGAATCGTTCCTGTGGCCCGACGGAGACGCACCGGACTTTTCCTCAATGATGGATCATTTCTGGCTTGCGGACGCGATGAGCACGATCACGGAAGAAGTTGCAAGGGATCCCTACGCGATCGGCTACAATATCGTTTCGTATCTTGATCTGGAATATGATGACTATATTGCAGCGGTAGCGGTGGACGGAGCCGTGCCGAATACGGAGAATTTCAGAAACGGCTCATATCCCTTTATTACCACGGCATGCGTTGCCATCCGCGCGGACGAGGAAGAGGACAGCATTACGAGAAAGCTGTTCGACTGGATCGGATCGGAGAAAAGCATTGAGCTGATAGAGTATAACAGTTCACTGTCTGTCGCTGTCGGTGAATCGGAGATCCTCAAATATGACGGAACGGAAATACTGGAGATACCGCTGTCAAAGCGTCTTGCGGAGCTGCCCGACTCCATCCGGAAGATATTTGAGTCGGAAGGCAAGTTTACCTATGTTGAAACGGACTATCAGTTTACTTCGCTCAGCAGCGGAGAACGTTATACGATAGATTCCTTCCAGCCTTATATTTCGGAATCGGAAGAACATCCTGAGGAATATAATGCCGTATTGGAATCCTTTACGATAATCGATCTGGACCGTGATGGGAAGAACGAGATTGTTTGCCTTATAACGAGCGTGATGCACGGTCTTAGCGATTATCTGATCTTGTCAGATGTAGGCGGCAAGGCATACGGATATGTGATGGTGTACAGGGGCTTTGTGCCGCTGATGGCAGACGGGCGCGCATGGGGCTCGAGTGGAGCTACTGTGGGCGAGTTGTACAGATTTACGGAGTTTACCGCAGACGGATATGAAACCGAAACACTGGTCAGAGAGGATGATCAGTACTACGAGATAGCCGGGACTCCGGTCAGCGCCGAGCTGTTTTCTGCCTATATGAAGGAAACCGCTTTGATGGACAATGTGCTGTGGGTACCTTGCGATAAGGTATATCTTTCACCCGATTATACAGCGAAGGTAAAGTATTCGAACGGAGGCGCGATTTCCCTTTATTATGAGGACCAGGTGATTGATATATCCGATAAATTCAGAGAGGGATTGTGTTTTATATATCTAATCGATAAAGCCGGAAATTCTGTGTACGTGTCGATACAATACAAGGCCGAAATTGCGACAAGTTCGGAGAACTTTGAAAGGGTATGGGGGTATTATAACAGTGAGTATAATAGTGACGATACTAAAGAAAAGTATACTTCATGCGGTGAGCCAAACAATCCACCCGACACTTATTTAGAAGGAACGATCCGTATGGATGAAAAGGGTCGGATCAGGATTCGGCAGGGTGAATTCATTTTTCGCGATGAGATTTTTATACTTGAATATAATGAGGTTGAAGACGAGAAAACATATAAACTGGCCGAAGATGCATTTATCTGGATTTATTATCCGGTTGCATCTGCTGACGGATGTTTTATAGCACGTGACGCCTTTTTACAAGTCATTAAAGATACCGGTATAGATTGTAATTATCATTTGAATAACAAAGGGTTGATAGATGACATAAGATGGATGTATTACCCGTAAAATTGAAATATATTTGTTGAGTGTCAATTGACTTTTACGGTGGGAGACCTCAAGATGTATC
>JAGCZE010000174.1 GCA_017960415.1 Lachnospiraceae bacterium | reverse complement strand
TCCCCTTGAGGGGAAGCTGTCATATGCGCTTTTCAGCGCATATGACTGATGAGGTGTGACCTACAGCCTCTTCACTCCTATAGTTACATCCTCACCGTTCAGGTTCCAATCCTTCACGGCACCGTCGGCGCCGCTGGTGACATCCATGCTGCCGGTAATGATGTTCTCGGCCAGAACGATCCTCTTGATCATATCCGCATTCTTTTCCGCGATAGCTGCGATCTTGTCGTTGCCGTTCAGATACAGGTCAATGTGGTCCATAACCTCGAAGCCGGTCTCCTTACGCATGGTCTGAACCTTGCTGATAACCTCGCGTACATAGCCTTCTTCGATCAGCTCTTCGGTTAGGTTGGTATCGATAACAACCGTGATTCCGTGATCCTCGCCGGTTACAAAGCCTTCCATCTTCTCTGTCTCGATGGTCAGATCTTCTTTGGCGATCTTCTCCTCATTGCCGTTCAGCACGATGGTAACAACTCCGGTGGAATTAACCTCTTCCATCGCCTTCGCACCGTCCAGATCGAGCAGAAGCTGCTTGACAGTATTGATATTGCCGCCGAAGCGCTTTCCTAAGGTCTTAAAGTTAGGTTTGAAGATATATTTTGCAAATGAAGAAACATCATCTTTAAACTCGATGCTCTTGACATTCAGCTCGTCCTCGATGATCTCGCGGTAGAACCCGGAAAGCTCGATATCGGCCTTCACGAACATCTTGGCCAGCGGCTGGCGCTGCTTGATATTTGCCTCGTTACGGCACGCACGGCCGATAACGACGATGTTCAGAACCTCATCCATGTCCTTCTCGAGCTCGGTGTCGATCCTCGACTCGTCACATACAGGATAATCGCACAGATGGATACTCTCGGGAGCCGAAGGATCCACGCTGCATACGAGATTGCGGTAAATGTCCTCGGTCATGAACGGGATCATAGGTGCCGCAGCCTTCGAAATCGTAACCAGAGCGGTGTACAACGTCATGTAGGCGTTGATCTTGTCCTGCTCCATGCCCTTTGCCCAGAAACGCTCACGGCAGCGGCGTACATACCAGTTGGAAAGCTCGTCAACAAATGCGAGCAGACACTTTGCCGCCTCGGGGATCTGGTAGGTCGCAAGGCACTTATCGGTCTCACGAACCGTAGTATTTAACCTTGAAAGCAGCCATTTGTCCATAACAGGCAGCTTATCATAATCAAGGCTGTACTTCGTAGGATCGAAATTATCTATATTGGCGTACAATACGAAGAATGCATATGTATTCCACAGCGTTCCCATGAACTTGCGCTGTCCTTCGATAACAACCTTGTCATGGAAGCGGTTCGGCAGCCAGGGAGCGCTGTTGATGTAGAAATACCAGCGGATCGCGTCGGCACCGAATTTCTCAAGAGCATCGAAGGGATCGACCGCATTGCCCTTCGACTTGCTCATCTTCTGGCCGTTCTCGTCCTGTACCAGACCGAGTACCACAACATTCTTGTAAGGAGCCTTATTGAACAGCAGAGTCGATTCCGCCCTCAGCGCATGGACCCATCCGCGGGTCTGGTCAACGGCTTCGGAAATGAAGTCCGCCGGGAACTGCTGCTCGAACAGTTCTTTATTTTCGAAAGGATAATGATGCTGCGCAAAAGGCATCGCGCCCGAATCGAACCAGCAGTCGATAACCTCGGGAACCCTGTGCATCTCCTTGCCGCAATCGGGGCACTTGAAGGTGACTGCGTCAATGTAAGGCCTGTGAAGCTCTACCTTGGAAGCCTCGGGATTGCCGCTGCGTTCTGCCAGTTCCTGTCTGCTGCCGATGCACTCCTGGTGTCCGCATTCGCACTCCCATATATTCAGGGGAGTTCCCCAGTATCTGTTACGTGAGATCGCCCAATCCTGGATATTCTCCAACCAGTTTCCGAAACGGCCCTTGCCGATGGACTCGGGGATCCAGTTAACGGTATTGTTATTGTTCACAAGCTCGTCACGTACGGCTGTCTCGCGGATATACCATGACTCTCTTGCGTAGTAAATGAGTGGTGTGTCGCATCTCCAGCAATGAGGATACTCATGCTCGAATTTCGGCGCATCGAAGAGCTTGCCCTCTGCGTCAAGCATCTTGAGGATCTCGGGATCGGCCTTCTTGACGAACATGCCTGCTGCAGGCGCATCCGCGGTCATCTCGCCCTTGCCGTTAACAAGCTGTACGAAAGGAAGATCGTACTTGCGGCCTACATTGGCATCATCCTCACCGAAGGCGGGAGCGATATGAACGATTCCGGTACCGTCGGACATGGTTACGTAATCGTCACAGGTTACGAAGAAGCCCTTCTTGTCCTGCTGCGCGGCAACCTTTGCGGCACAGTCGAACAGCGGCTCATATTCTTTATACTCAAGGTCTTTGCCCTTGTAGGTCTCAAGGATCTCATAAGGCTTTGAAGCAGAGGCTGCTGCATCATCGGCACCTGCTGCCGGCTTTGCCTTCGCAAGGACGGTATCAAGCAGAGCTTCAGCCATGTAATAGGTGTAACCGTCGATGCACTTTACCTTTACGTATGTGTCGTCGGGATTCACACACAGCGCAACGTTCGAAGGAAGTGTCCAGGGCGTGGTGGTCCATGCAAGGAAATAAGCATCTTCACCCACAACCTTGAAACGAACTACCGCTGAGCGCTCCTTTACAGTCTTGTAGCCCTGGGAAACCTCTGCAGTGGAAAGAGGGGTTCCGCATCTCGGGCAATAAGGCACGATCTTGAAGCCCTTATAGAGCAGGCCCTTGTTCCAGATCTCCTTCAGAGCCCACCATTCGGACTCGATATAATCATCATGATAGGTAACGTAGGGGTTGTCCATATCGGCCCAGAAACCGACGGTTCCCGAGAAATCCTCCCACATTCCCTTATATTTCCATACGGATTCCTTACATTTGTCTATGAAAGGCTCCATTCCGTATTCTTCGATCTGATCCTTGCCGTTGAGGCCCAGAAGCTTCTCTACTTCCAGCTCTACAGGCAGTCCGCGGGTATCCCAGCCGGCCTTACGGGGCACCATCTTGCCCTTCATGGTCTGGTATCTCGGGATCATATCCTTGATAACACGCGTCAGGACGTGGCCGATATGCGGCTTGCCGTTGGCAGTGGGCGGTCCGTCGTAGAATGTGTAGACAGGGCTGCCTTCCCTTAATTTCAGGCTTTTCTTAAAAATGTCATTGTCTTTCCAGAACTTCTCGACGGCCTTCTCACGCTCGACGAAGTTCATGTCGGTGGAAACCTTGTTAAACATGGTATGTCTCCTGTAATTATTTAGATTGTTTATACCGCTCTAGCGGCAAAACTATATATTCGACTAATTTTACTCCAAAAAAGCTGAAAAGTCAAAACTTTTAGTTACAATTGACTTTTCTGCTTGCAGGTGATATATTAATAAGCACATTCTGAATCATTCCTTATGGGAAATTGCAGCTATTTTTCATGCATTTCTAAACATTTTTTACAGACTGTGATGTTATTCATTTGACGATGAGCATACGATCCGTATCGAAGCCAAGCCTGCAGATGGTTATGTTATTGCCGGTGTAACGCTTGTTAACTCAAACAGCTCTCACCCCGATATTACCGCAGATTATATCAGTTACGGAGTATTTGGAGCTGATGTGGAAAGTAACGATACATATACGATAACACCCATTTTTGCTCCAGTAGTGACCGCCAAAGTTACAGCCACCACAGCAACAGGATCCGCTATAGCAACCGTGAGGATCGATCCTCTCAACGGTACCTCCTATGAAAACGGGTTGTTTACGCGATTAGATATTTCAGGTGATAGCAGAACTCAGTACGGTGACATTATGAATGATATTAACGTTCTGGATTTCAGCAGTTTCACAACAGCTTCTCCGGTGGGCGGAATTGAACTTGAAGAGTTGATTGCATTAATAGCCGCTGATTACGTTGATAATTATTGGCAGGTATGTGAAGTAATTATTTCCTCTTCGATTGCAAGCATCAAAACGGCTCTGGAAGCTGACGACCGTATGGAATACAGAAAAGTTGTCATCAAATAATCCACGAATTCTCAAGTAATTCACCAATTCAAATGTTAAAAGCTTTAGGCCTCACTAAAGCTTACACATGACATCTGCCCTTAGTTAGCAGGCAAGCTTGCTGCTTAGGGCAGAGTTTATCCTACCGAAAGGCCGGACAGCAAGAAACTGCCAACTCCCTGCTGTCCGGTCTTTTTCATTTTTTTATCGACCCCAAAAAGTATTTTAAATATCTTGACCATAGAGTGACATTAAGGTGTATTATTATTTCAAGAGGTATTTGAGGGATACGATTTTGGAGGTGCAGCATGAAAAAGATGACATTCAGGGAAAAACTCATCCTGGCGCTCCCGGGGCCGGCGTCGGTCATAGGCCCCATAATCATACATAATGCGCTGATGAAGTTTTATACCGACCTCATCGGACTGGATGCAAAGTTCTATGGCTGGATTTATCTGATATACAGCATCTGGAATGCGATCAACGACCCTCTGCTCGGTGCGTATATCGACAGGATGCCTTTCAGCAAAAAACGCGGGAAATACGTATATCTTATGCGGGTTACCGCACCCACAATGCTCATTTCGATCTTCCTGATGCTCCTCGCCTCACCTTCGTGGAGCGACTGGCTGATATTTGCGATCCTGACTGCCGAGCTGTTCGTGTTCGACACCGCATATACCGTCTATTCCGTCGCATACCAGTCTTATTTCCTGCTCGCTGCGCCTGACAAGGAGAACCGTGTCGATGTTGACGTGATCAGGACATATATCGGAAATGTGCTTGGGGCAATGACCACTGTCATCCCCACTCTTCTGCTCGTGGGTGACGGAAACCGTGCGCTGGTGATCCCTGTATTTTCGATCGTCGTTCTCATCAATGCAGCCATGTATTTCGTTGCCTTGCGGGCATTAAAGGATAAAGCGGAATTGTACACAACCGCCAAACCACCGGAACGCACGGATCTGCGCCAGCTCCTGTCCGATGTGAAAAAGATAGTATTGAGCCGGCCGTTTATTACATATCTTCTTTTCTACATTACTGCCAGAGGCGCGATCAGCTATTATTTCAACCCTTTCCTGTATTTTATGGATAATGTCATTACAGATAACCGGATATTCTCATTTGAGCTTGACCCCGGAACCATGGCGACGATCGCGGACGTTATCCCCGGACTGATCATGCTCGCCCTTCTGCCGGCCGCCGGAAAGCTGATAAAACGCTTCGGCAGCAAGCGCATGACCATGATCGCCCTTATTCCGGCGTTGCTGGGATTTGCAAGCCTTCTGTTCATAAATAAGGGCTGGCAGGCCATCATCAGCTATGCATTCATCGTTCTTTCATTGAATGTCATCCAAACCGCCGGCGTTGTTTTAAACGGTGCCCTGATAGATTATGACGAAATGCGTACCGGAATCCGCAAAACCGGTCTGTACGGAGGTTTGTTCGCACTTTTCACAACCTCTCTCACAAGTATCCAGGCAACCATCTTCTCGGGAATCCTGAGCCGGCACGGCTACGACGGAACCCTTGCTGCGCAAAGCGCCGAAGCCATACGTGGCATCAGGATCGGGGCGGGACTCGTGCCTATCATCATGTGTCTTGTCGGTTTCATACCTTTCCTTCTCTTCCCCATCGGAAGGACGCTTGAAAAGGAAATATCCGATTTTAATGTTGCCGCAAGAAACGGAGGAGAATCCGATACCGGAGCATAAGATACGCGTCAGTTACAAATGTTGTGGCCACAGTAATTAAAAAGGAGTTAATACAAAGAAGCTGACCAGATAATGAGAACCAGATTACAGCAATAAAAGACGTCATTATTTCAGAG
>JAGCZE010000173.1 GCA_017960415.1 Lachnospiraceae bacterium | reverse complement strand
GCAGGGGCGCCTCTTCGGCCTCTTGAGTACTTCTCCAGATGTCGAACTTTACAGTTCATTATTCAATTCCGGTATAAGTGAAATGCCTTCACATCAATACCGACAACAGGTAGTATATCAAAGGGGTATTACTTTGTCAAGCAGATTTTGCCAAAGACTGCGTTTGACGTAAAACTATTTAGCAATATTATTTCTGAAATAATATCTTGACATAATATTTTATATGTGTTATATAATAGGTGTTCATAGATATTATTTCGGAAATAATATTTTCAAATATTACGTATTGTTTTTGATCAAGGAGGCTTATATGGCAAAGAAAACAACTACATCATCAGAAACCAAACGCCCGTTCACAGTTGAAGACCATAAGGAACTGAACCGGATCAACACAGAAAAAAAGCGCACCGCTGTGAATGATGCACTCGGATTTCCGGACGGAGACCGGTTTGAAAACGACCTGACCGAAATACTGGCAGGCGACAGTGAGGAGATCGGCGAGACCGTTGCTATCGCTTTGATCGATTGTGACGAATTTTTCCATATCAACGGTGATTTCGGAATTGAAGAGGGGGACCGTATCCTGATCGAGACCGGTCTCTATATCAAAAAGAGCATCCCGAAGGATTCTGTTGTTTACCGTATCGGCGGTGATGAATTCGGCATCATTTTCAAGGGAACGATGGAAAGAGAGGATATTTTCCTGTTCTTAAACGACCTGAAGAATGATTATGATGTAAAGACTCCGGATGGTGTAAAGCAGTCGATAACGATCGGTATGGCAACCGCATTTGTCGATGCTTCAAGATGCGCAGAGCTGGTCAGAAAGGCTGACGGCGCTTTATTCCGCGCGAAGAGGAGCGGCCGAAACAAGGTGGCAATGGCCAAGGAAGAGAAGATGATCCCGAAGACCAGCCATTACACCCAGGATCAGTTGCAGCGTCTCACGGAGCTTGCAAAAAAAGAGGGCATCGGTGAGGCAATATTGCTCAGAGAAGCCCTAGATATGTTATTTAAAAAATATGATATATAATCCTGAATAGTAAATGAGCGGATTGCGAATGAGAAGGCATTGTGGTATGAATGATAAACCGTTCTCATTTCTCCAGCACCGTCACCGGAAAGTTTTCTACGTACAGCTTTCTGACAGCTTCGGTTCCGAGGTCTTCGTAAGCGACGACCTCGGAGCTTTTTATGCATTTTGAAAGAAGGGCGCCGGCGCCGCCGGTGGCGCCCATATATATTGCTTTGTTTTTATGTATCGATTCGATCACTGCATCGGAACGTCTGCCCTTGCCGATCAGGCCTTTCAGCCCGAGATCGAGCAGCAGAGGTGTATATCTGTCCATCCTTCCGGAGGTTGTGGGCCCTGCGGAGCCTATGACCTGGCCGGGTCTGGCCGGAGTCGGTCCGAGGTAGTAGACTACCGCTCCTCTGATATCAAACGGAAGTCCGCTTATTATCCTCTCCCTGACATCTGTATCAATGGATTTTAAACTATCCCTGTCATTGGAATCGAAACTTTTCGGGTTCTCTCTGACGGCGGGATCAATGGATAATGACAGTTCGGAACTTCCGGATGAATTCTCAAGTTCCTGCAAAATAAACTCGTACATCCTCTTATGTGCCGCATCTCTTGCCGTATAGACGGTTCCGGTCAGATACAGAACATCCATGTGCTGTATCTTTTCAAGATCTTCCTGTGTAAACGGCAGATTGATATGATGATCCATACTTATTACTCTCCGATGACCGAATAAACCTTCTCAACAAGCTGCTCTGCTTCGACCGGCTTGAGCATATATCCTGCGGGCTGCATGCTGAGCACTTCCTGAACTTTTTTCTTGTCGGATACGCCGGTCAGAAAGATAACGGGAATATTCTCGGTTTCTTCGTCTACCTTCAGGTTCAGGAATGTCTCGCGCCCATCCATCCCGGGCATCTCATAATCGAGCAGGATCAGATCGGGTTTGGATTCGTGGGCCTTTTTGACACCCATTGCACCGTCGGTGGCCAGCAGGACATTGTAGTAATCCTTCAGCTCATTTTTGATATAACGCAATGTCACGGGAGAATCGTCAATGATCAGAATGCTCTTAATACGGGTCTTTTTGCTCCTGACCGGTTCCGCATTTGCGAGTTCGTTGCTTTTCTTGACGATCTCATCAAGGTCGGCAGGCAGAGTAAGGTAAGTATATCTCTTGGACAGGCAGACCTTCATGAATTCGTTGCATTCATCCTTCAAAGCAATGAAGAGCACCGGCATTTCCCCGCTATCTCTGTCGAGCCAGCTTAAGAGTCCCGGTTCTTTGTCGTAGACACCCAGTGTACATATCACGATAAGCGCGGGATTCAAAACCTTGATCATTCCCTGCATGCTTTTCTTCTGCATCAGGCACAGCTGCACATCATATTCATCATCCAGGGCATTCTGGATATTCACCAGAAACTCCGAAATATTGCCAACCAATAGTATCTTCTTCTTCATAGATCTTCCACCTGTTAATCTTTTCCTGTATATAACCTTTAGGGCCTGGCTTCCTGTTATTCCGGTCTTTTATTCCAGAGCATCCTTTAATCTTCGTATCAGATCGGCCGCCGCTTCCGTATCCAGACTCGTTACGGCCGATGAAAGCTGGGCTAAGAGCTTTTTAGTTCCTTCGTCGAAGCTGTATCCAGCCAGCTCTTCCATTACTGCATCCGCAACATCGGTATCGAGCTCCTCCATTGCCTGTTCCAGCCTGTCGAGATAGCCCTCGAACATTACTTTGTCTATGACTGCATCGGCACCGTCGGGATCGTCGGAGGCATTGTCATCTGCATTGCCGAAAGTCTCGTCGAGAAGGCTTTTAAGCCGGCGCCATTCCCGTGTAAATACGGGCATGACCGCAACGATCGTCTCCTTATCCCCATCTCTTGCTGCGATCTCCAATACCTTCGCAAGAGAGGAAACCTGAAGCGCACCGCACAATGCGGATGAGCTTTTCATCGCATGTACGCGTACCCGGTAATCATTATACGCTGTATTGCCCTCATCTGACAATACTTTTTCAAACATATCGGATAAAATATCGATTTCGGTATCCGCTGTTTTTCGAAAATCCCGTACTATTTCCTTTAATGCGTCGGTTTTTCTTACTTTGAGCAACGCATATTTCCAATCGACGCCCTCAACATCGGGAAGCTCCTCCTGCTCTTCATCCCTGTTCATGACCCTCAGAGCGTTTCTGACGGATGATGCCCTCTTCTTGTCGTCGGGAATCAGGTCTCCGATCAGTTTTTCGAGTTTTTCCGCTACGATCGGCTTGGTCAGGAAATCATCGAAACCTTCCTGGAGATACTGCTCTCTTGCTCCTGTGATCGCATTTGCGGTAAGAACGATCACCGGCGTACCGGCATTCGGAGAATCCTTCATTTCACGCAATCTGTGGAAGGTCTCTATACCGTCCATCTCCGGCATCATATGATCCATAAATATGATGTCATATTTCTTTTCCCCGGCAAGTTCCAGACATTTCTTTCCGCTTTCGGCCTCATCGATCCTGCATTCAAGTTCTTTTAACAGTGACTTGAATACATATCTGTTCATCTCATTGTCGTCAACAACAAGAATGTCGGTATCGGGGATCACAAATCCCGTCTCATAATTGTATTCCACGGTCCGCTCATGCAGAAGTTTCTCCAGATCTCCGACAGGTTCATCTTTTATTATTCCCTGCCTTATGGCAAATCTGAATTCCGAACCTTCCCCGTATGTACTGTCAACTTCGAGCTTACTGCCCATCAGCTTCAGAAGGTTCGTTACGATATTGATACCCAGTCCGGTTCCTTCGATATTGCGGTTTCTCTTTTCTTCGATCCTTACAAATTCTTCATACAGCTTGTCCAGATCTTCCTTTGCGATACCGATTCCGGTGTCCTTTACCGAGCAGACAAGTTCCGCTTCATTATCGATCCGGTTACATATGACTGTGAGCGTGACGCTGCCTTCTTTTGTGTATTTAACCGCATTCGTGAGCAGATTTACGAGAACCTGCCTGATACGCACGTCGTCTCCGAACAACATCTCGGGAGTCGAAGGATCTATGGTCATGTTAAATTCCAGACCTTTGGCATCGGCTTTTGGCAGGATCATGTTGCTTACATCATTGATAAGGCTTGCGATGTCATATTCCACGGGTACGATCTCCATTTTTCCCGATTCGATCTTGGAAAGATCCAAAATGTCATTAATGATGGAGAGCAGTCCCTGACCGGCATTCTGTATGTTCAGCGCATATTTTCTGATGTGTTCTTCACGGCTCTCCCTTAAGATCATGGTATCCAGACCCAGTACCGCATTGATAGGCGTACGGATCTCATGCGACATATTAGCAAGAAAGATGCTTTTGGCCTTATTCGCGTTTTCGGCTTGATATCTGGCTTCCTCGGCATCTTCCCAGGCCTGCTCCACTTCTCTTGAATACTGCATCAGCTCTTCACGGTCACGTCTCTCGGTGTCAATGTCTTCGACAACCCAAATAACTGAGATCAAGCGGCCGCTGACATCACGTTCGCCGGCGATAAATCGTTCACGGCACCATTTATTGACGGTATTCTTATACTCCATCGTCACCGATCCGACTCCGTTCAAGCGATCGTCCAAGGTGCTGAAATCAACAAATTCTCTCAGTTTATCTAGATTATCCCCGTTGGTGGTTATTTCCAATGCCCGGTAGAAAAAGTCCTGTGCACCCTGACCCTCCTTGTTCTCAAGGTTGTTGATCTTCTGGGAGCGTCCTTTGAGCCGTTCATAGGTGTCAGATCTTAAGAATACTTTGTATACTGCCGCATAGAAGCCTGCCAGGGCACCTGTGTTCTTACTGTCATCCTGGGCTATCATCGCATATGCCGATGCCTTCAGCAATGAAATGGTCAGCAGGATTATAACTGCCAGCGAAATAATAAGTGTAAGCGCGATGCTTCTTATGACTTCGCCGAATGTCTCAAAGTAATCGACCGCCGCTACGGCATACCAGTCGGAATTAAGCTTTACGACCGTAAAAGAATCGTAATTCCCGTCATATTTAATCCTGCAAATGCTTTAGTTCTCTTCAAGGACTTTTTTTGCTATCGAATTGAACGGTTCCTTTTCGATATCGAAAATATCCTGTCCTCTGTACGCTTTGTCGGAATGGACCACTATTTTTCCGTTCCGGTCCAGTATCATGCTGTATTTGCAGACCAGCGATTCCGATGAGCTGTCACCGGCGTCGTAGACTCTTTCCGTATCTGCCTTTTTCAGATCATCGATTATCTGCTGAAGTGTACCCAGCTGAAGATCAAGTGCCACAATATTATCATTGTCCGAAAGCATACGTGAGACCGTGACAGAGTTTTCTCCGGTCATCGTATCTATATACGGTGCCACATAAGCTACCCTGTTTCCGGCCGCAACCGTATCGATATACCAGTCCCTTTCCGTGGGTTCATAGCCTTCGGGCGGAACCCATCCTGCTCCGTCCACATATTTACCGTTAATATATCCGTACAGGCCTGTGGAGTCCCCGGCAAAATCTCCGGTCATCAGATTCGTCTGTCTGACGAGAAAGCTCTCAATCTCCTCATCGTCAGCACCTTCGGATATCATCTGTTCGATATTTGCCGCCATGCTGTTGATAAGATGTTCCACAGGAAGCAGATAATCGTCAAATTCAAGCTTTATGCGCTGTGTCATCTCATAACTGATGGAATTCATCCTGTAATTTCCGAGCTTGATCAATGTTGTAAAATTCTGTGTCAGGATCACGGTTATCACAACCGGCCAGAGCAGATAAAGGATCTTCTGCCAGGTCTTAAGCCTCATAAATATCTCTTTCAGGCTCTTCTTGCGATTGTTTTTATTTTCTCCGGTATTCTTCATAATGTCTGCGATCCCCTTTTTGTAATTTTACAATACGCTCGTAATATGACGGTTCACATGACAGCAGATATTGACTGCCAGCGGAAGGCCTGCAATATGAGTCGGATATGTCTCGATATTGACTCCGAGTACCGTATTCTTTCCGCCCATGCCGCCGGGGCCTATGTTCAGTTCGTTCAGACTATTGAATAGTTCCTCCTGCAGTTCCCTCAGGTAGGATGCATCAGGTTTATTTCTGCCGCTTTTTGCTCCCGAAGTTGCCATAAATTCGGCATTTTTGTTTTCATAATATGAGTGAACCGAATTCAGTTCATTTGTCAGTGCCTTTTTTGCCAGGACGGCACATTTTTCAAAGTCAGCCCCTATACCTACTCCGACTACCATCGGAGGGCAGGCGTTGGCTCCGGCCTCTTTTACGGCGGTGATCACCGCATTTTTTACGCCTTCAAGACCGTCAGCGGGTTTGAGCATGAATACCCTGCTCATGTTTTCGCTTCCGAATCCCTTCGGTGCTACCGTGATCTCAACCTTATTTCCGTCAACGATCTCGGTATGTATGATCGCAGGGGTGTTATCATCCGTATTCTCACGCAGAATGGGATCAGAAACAACGGATTTGCGCAGGTATCCGTCAGTATAACCCTGACGGACGCCTTCATTGACCGCGTCTTTAAGCGATCCTCCGGTAAAATGAACATCCTGGTCTATTTTCATGAAAATAACAGCCATTCCCGTATCCTGACATATCGGGATCTCATCCGAATCCGCAATCTTCAGGTTCTCATCCAGCTGACCGAGAATCTTCTTTCCAAGTTCTCCGGTTTCGGTTTCCTGCGCTGTCTTCAGTGCCGACTTCATGTCAGGCGCAAATCTGAGATT
>JAGCZE010000172.1 GCA_017960415.1 Lachnospiraceae bacterium | reverse complement strand
GCGTCAATGAGAAACTGACCGAAGTCTGTAAGCTTGAAAAGGGCAGCCTGATGATCATAGATCTGGATTCCTTCAAGCTTGTCAATGATATTTACGGACACGATATGGGCGATAAGATGCTTAATTCCTTCGGAGACCTGCTCAGGAACAATACCCGTTCGGAGGATGTTATCGGCAGGATCGGCGGTGACGAATTCATAGTATTCTGCCGCAATACCGATGATGAAGAGAGCATAAGGCGCATTGTCGCGAGGATCAATGAGCAGGTTCTGAGCGAGGCGAAGCAATTGATGGGACCGGATATGAATATCCCGCTCGGTGCTTCGGTCGGTGTAGTCTTTGTTCCGAAGCAGGGCACGGATTACAACGAGTTGTTCCGCAAGGCCGACAAGGCTCTGTATTATGTGAAACAGAACGGCAAACACGGCTATTCGATCTATATTGAGGATGAGAAGGACGAACTGGTCAGGACATCGCCCGCGGAATCGCTGCAGCGCATCAACCGGATCCTTGAAGAACGCAATGTACGCAACTGCGCTTTGATGCTCGGACAGGATTCGTTCATACAGATCTACAGATATATTTACAGATACATACAGACCTACAAGGTCGATGCATATAAGCTTCTCCTTTCCATCACACCGAAAGAAGATGCAATGAAAAAAGCAAGATTTACCGAGATAGCCGAAGGTTTCGGAGAACTGCTGAAGAACAGTCTCAGGAAGAGCGATATCATGATGCGCAGCCAGATCAACCAGTTCTTTGTACTGTTGATCGAGGTCAACCGGGACAACATAGACAAGGTTATCTCAAGATTTATGCGTTCGTGGAACAACAGCATCAATGCGGACGAGATCGAGGTTATTTACGAATTCGAAAAGGTTGATTATTCCGCGAAGATCGATAATGATGCAAGAAGAGGCAACTGATCTTTTCGGGTTGATTTAAGATCCTGTTGGGGCAATGTACGATCAGAAGGGAAATCAAGCCTTATGAAGAAGAGTACGAGGAACGCCGGTATCGTTATCGCAATAGCATTGCTGCTGATCTTTGTCACGATCACAAATACGCTGCTCGCTTTCCGCATGGCTTCGAATCAGACGAAGGATTCCGGTATCGACAGGTTAAAGGTGATCAGCGGCGAGCTCCGCAGCACTATTAACGAAGCCGAAAAATACGCGATGGAGCTTGCTCTGCGTGCAAGAGAATATGTTTCTGACAGGACAGCGCTTACTGCCTTTATTTTTGATGAGAAAAAAGAACTCGACAAAGGAAGCAGAAAGGGCTGTTTTAATCTGTACATCGCAGGTCCGGGCTGGGACATCATTCCGGGATTCACCGACAGGAGCCCGGACTTTGTCGCGACCGAACGCGACTGGTACAAGGGCGCCGTAAGAAAGGCCGGCAGTGCATATGTCAGCTCGCCTTATACGGATGTGGTGACCGGAGATATCTGTTATACGGTCTCGGTCATGCTCGGAGACCGGGAGACGGTTATCGGTGTTGACTACACGATGGAAAGTATCCGCGATCATATAAAGGAAATGTTCAGCGATAAGACCGGAAATGCGATAGTTGTTACCGAGGACGGTATTATCGCCGGCTGCCGCGACGAAAGCCTGATCAGGAGCAAGCTGATAGAGGTATTGCCCGAATATGCGGGCATCTATGCGCTCGCGAAGAGCAAGAAGGACGTTGCCACTTCACATATCAAGGCAGATCACCTCTATGAGAACCTGTTTGCGGTGGAGGCCGGTTCGGGCTGGTATCTGATCTTCAGCCAGAATGACTGGGAAATGTACGGCAACGCTTATCTGCAGATGATCTTTATGCTGATACTGAGCCTTTCGCTGATGGGTGTCGTAACCGTCCTGTATATGCTCGTACTGCGTAACCAGGCACGTGCCGAGCAGGCATTTGCTGCGAAAGATGAATTTCTGCTGAGCATTACCGACAAGCTCTCAAAGCCTCTCGCCCGTATCAGGGAATTGTCGCACAATGATATGGTAGCCCAATCGGACAATTATGAGGCTGAATTTGCCGGGATACATGCAGCCTGTGAGCAGCTTTCGGAAATGATCGGCCAGATCGTATCGTACTCCAGCATCATAAAAAGCGGCAAGAAGCAGGAAAAGCCCTTGAATACCGCGATCAGGGGCGGGATCACGAGCAGGTTCCGTACGATCATAGTCGTGTTCATGGTGGCGGTTATGATCATCAGTATGTACGGCAATATCTCGGCAACATACCGCGAAGGGCACAGCACGATGCAGAATGAAGTCAGCGCCTTCAGGGAGCCGCTATCAAAATGGATAGATACGAACAAGAGCATTCTGGACATGTTCTGCAGCATTATTTCCGCAAGGCCCGAAATGCTTGAGGATTACACGGGGACCATTAACTATTTAAACGACATCAAACAGCAGTATCCCGAGATCTCAATAGCCTATATGAGCAGTCCGAAGCTCGATCCGTGCGTGTACATGAACGACGGATGGACGCCCGGAGAAGGCTGGCTGCTTGAGGAACGTCCGTGGTATAAGAACACGATGGAATCGGAGTCGGGATGGAGCATTTCTGCCCCTTACACCGACGATAAAACTGAACTGTACTGTGTGACTTTTTCGAAGCAGGTATTTGACGAAGTAACCGGGGAGCTTCTAGGTGTATTCGGAATAGATTTTTACATTGAGGAGCTCGTAGGGATACTCGGCAGCAGCTATTCGGAAAACGGATATGCTTTTCTGGCCGATTCCACCGGATATATCATCAATCATCCTTACGGAAGTTATCAGATGACGGCCGATCATAAGACAAATGTATCCGACCTGAACTACGGCAGCGCGCCGGTGGACGGGCATACAACCCGGCTTCTTGTGGATTATGACAATGAGCTCAAGGTCATGATCGCATCACGTGACGAGGAGTCTGATTTTACGATCTACTGTATCGGCGATTTCAGGAGCATCTACGGTAGGGTTGTCATAGATGGGGCGGTGGTTTTTGCGGCTTTCCTCATATGTATCATTCTGGTATACAGGCTGATGACGGACCTGATGTACAAGCAGGATGAGTATTCGCGCAGCATGCAGGAGGCGGCGGACGCGGCGATCGCAGCCGGTAAGGCCAAAAGCCAGTTCTTAGCGCAGATGTCGC
>JAGCZE010000171.1 GCA_017960415.1 Lachnospiraceae bacterium | reverse complement strand
TTATTTTTGATAATGAAATGGCGATGCATTTAGTTGCCGGCAATAATGCTTTCGACAAAGAAATGACGATGCATTTTGTTATAGCCCATAGAATGGATATGAGGGTTTGAACAGCATGAAAAGAAAACAGATTCAACGCTTTATCTCAGGTTTGATGGTAGTTTCAATGTCTCTGGCCTTCTCCCTTGGCAGCACCGGCTGCACTGCGCTGGAAGATGTCCTTACAAATGTTAGCGACGAGCTCATAGACAACGGTACCGATCTGCTTACCGACAAGATCGACGATCTGATCGATAATGGATTGCAGGGCAACGGGGATGTGATAAATCCGGATATCGAGGTTAAGACTCTGCAGGAAGAACTCGACGGCGACACCTACGGGCTGCTTTATCCGAAACAGCGCGAGGCTTTTGTCGGAAGGAATTATTATAAGATCACCGGTGAAAGAGATCTGATACTGGCTGTAAAGGACGGCTTAAGCCGCGGCATTCCCGGGATCGTGCTTCAGTACGATACGCAGGATTATAAATACTGGCAGGACATTTTTGAGAAAAACAAGAACCGCAGTGAGTTCGGAGGCTATTCAAAAGCCGGATTCTTTGTGGATTATTCGGAAAAGGGCGAGTTGGGTATCTATCCGTCATTTAACGAGACCTGGCAGGCCATTACCTACTACCGCTACAAGGAGCCCGAGATCGGTGAGAGTACCATGAAGATCCTTGAGGCTGCCCATAAGCTGGCTGAGAACGCGATCAAGACACATCCCGATGATGAAGTCGGAATACTGAGTTATGTAAATGAACAGATCTGCAAGATGACAGTATATGCAGATCCGATCCCGAAGGGCCTTGATGTTCCGGAGAGAGACGCAAAGGGCGTATTTATTAACGGCAGGGCCGTATGTGCGGGATACGCTGCCGCAATGGAGCTGGTTCTGAATATCCTCGGGATCGAGAGCTATACGCTCAATAACGACGAGAGGCCCGAAGAGGCCGCCGCCCATATCTGGAACCGTGTAAAGGTGGGCGACAAGTGGTATCACATAGATGCTACCTGGAATGACAACTCCTCCGACAATGTTCAGTATATGCATGATTATTTCATGCTGACCGATTCTGAGCTTGCGGCGAAGGATTCATCCACGGCGCACCAGTGGCTGCCGCTGGTGGAATGAAACCTTTATCTGATGATTATTTTGGAATATATCCGTGGCAGATTTCGCTGTTATGATTTATGGGAAAGAAGTTCAGACGGAAGTCCGGAACAGATGAGGTTTACAAATAGAAAAAGGAAAGAAGGAAAGGGGTACGGCAAAATGATCTGGAATGAAGCAAAGGAATGCATGAGCCGCGACGAGATGCACAATCTCCAGAGCAAACGGCTTGTGAAGCAGGTTTCTTACGTTTATCACAATGTTGAGTATTATCGTAAGAAAATGCAGGATGCAGGGGTTGAGCCCGGCGATATCAAAGGGCTTGAGGATTTGACAAAATTACCGTTTACGACCAAGAATGACCTGAGGGATACTTATCCGACGGGACTCTTCGCGGTTCCCCGTTCGCAGATAGTAAGAATTCACGCTTCGAGCGGTACGACAGGCAAGGCAACGGTTGTAGGCTACACGCGCAGGGATATTGAGATCTGGTCGGAATGTGTTGCCAGAGTCATGACTATGGCCGATCTGACGAATGAGGACACGATCCAGATCAGCTATGGCTACGGCCTGTTTACAGGTGGTCTCGGAGCCCATTACGGAGCAGAATATATCGGAGCTACCGCAGTTCCCACATCTACGGGCAATACCAAGAAACAGCTTGCGATGATGTGCGATCTCGGAGTTACCGCGATCTGCTGTACACCGTCATATCTGATGTACTTGACCGAGGCCATCGAGGAGCAGGGACTGCTTCCGAAACTGAAGCTGCGCAGATCTATCAACGGTGCGGAGCCCTGGACCGAGGAAATGCGCAAGCAGCTGGAAGAAAGACTTCACATACATGCACATGATATTTACGGACTCAGTGAGATAATGGGACCCGGTGTTGCGGGCGACTGTGAGTTCCATCAGGGTCTGCATGTCAATGAGGATCATTTCCTGCCGGAGATCATTTCACCCGATACATTTGAGACAGTGGGTGATGGCGTAACCGGAGAGCTTGTATTTACGACACTTACGAAGGAAGGCATCCCGCTGATCCGCTACCGTACCAAGGACCTGACAAGCATTACCCATGAGAAATGCGAGTGCGGCCGTACCACAGCCAGATTGTCGAGATTCAAAGGCCGTTCGGACGACATGCTCATCATCCGCGGCGTTAATGTATTCCCTTCGCAGGTTGAGGCGGCGCTGCTCGAGATGGGCGAGACCAGCGCGAACTACCTGATGATCGTAGACCGTGTGAACAACCTTGATACGCTCGAGATCCAGGTTGAAGTCGATGAGAAGTTCTTCTCCGATGAGATCAGGGAACTTGAGAATCTGACACGCAAGATCGCTCACAATCTGCAGCAGGCGCTTTTGATCCAGCCCAAGGTAACGCTCGTAGAGCCGAAG
>JAGCZE010000170.1 GCA_017960415.1 Lachnospiraceae bacterium | reverse complement strand
GTTCTCAACGAAATTTAACATAATTGTATTTATGCGGTTATTATTGTGCAGCTGTTTTCTTTTTCCGTTGCAACCTGAAATAAAGAATGAGAAAATAAGATTCGGATCATATATTGAAGAAGACGGAAAGCGCGGTAAAACAAAGCATGAATATAACGGTATACCTTGGAGCCAATAAAGGAAATCATGAAAAATTTAAGAAAGCAATAGAGGAACTCGGTTCATTTATCGGTTCAAGAGGTGATACGCTTATTTATGGCGGTTCAAGATCGGGGCTCATGGGGGTCCTTGCCGACAGTGTGCTTGCTTCCAACGGTCTTGTGATCGGTGTTGAACCGCAGATGTTTATCGACCGGCAGTTCCAGCATGATTCTATCACGCAACTGATCGTTACTGAGGATATGTCTGAGCGGAAAGCTAAAATGATCGAACTCGGTGATGCATTTATAGCATTTCCGGGAGGAACCGGAACATTGGAAGAAATTGCTGAGGTAATGTCACGCGTTTCGCTGAAGCTTCTTGATGCTCCCTGCATTTTATATAATCTTGACGGCTATTATGACGGTATAAAAGAGCTTCTTGATACTATGATCTCCTACGGCCTTTCATCCGAAGAACGTCAGGAAGGCATATATTTTGCCAATACTATTTCCGATATAGAAGAAATATTAATACGGAGATCAGGGGAAAAAGGATAAAGACATGAAAACTTATTATGATGACGGAACGATCAGGATCCGCAGCATGCTGCCCGGAGATGCAAAGATCCTGTATGATACATATCTTTCATACGGATGGCATCCGCAACTTGAAAACTACGAGAATTATTATAAAGAACAGGAGAGCGGCGAACGGATCGTATTTATTGCCGAATACGAAGGCGCAGTCAAAGGTCAGTGCACCCTTGTGCTTCATCCTTCGGAAGGTCCATGGGGCGGTCAAAACTATCCCGAGATCGTCGATCTGACGGTCTTCTTTGACATTCACGGCAAGGGAATCGGTAATAAACTGCTGGATTTGGCAGAAGCCGAAGCTTCTAAGATATCCGATATGGTATTCCTTGCTGTCGGCGTCCACTCAGGCTACGGGCCTGCACAGCGCATCTATGTCAAACGAGGATACATTCCCGACGGAAGCGGTGTCTGGTATCAAAACAAGGTGTTGGACCAGTACGCGCCCTGCGTCAATGATGACGATCTGCTGCTGTTTTTATCAAAAAGTTTAAAGAAATAGATATTGTCATTTTTTCCGGACAGGTACATATATATGCCGACATATGTCTTGTTAACCCATGACGCGTTTTGTCAAGTGCTTTTTCTGATTTATTGACGGTTTTCTTTTGTTGAACGGTAGAATTGTTCATGTTTTATGTTATACTAACTTAACTTCATAAAATTTCAGATTTGTCAAATAGATCTATTTATAGGTTTATGAACTATGATTAATCAGAGTTCCACAAAAATGAAGTGAGAAGGTGGGGGCATTAAATGAGTCAGATTGTTGAGAAAATGCGTCAGGAGATCATTAGCCGAAGTTGCCGGTTCGAGGAACAGACTAAAGGCACCAAGGATGAATATAACATATACAGGGAGCATATTCAGTATGTCTATAAATATGCTGTTATGCTCTCGGAGGATAAAAATGTTGACGGTGAAGTAGTGGAATTAGCTGCCCTTTTGCATGATATTTCCATGACCGATATGACACTGGACAGAAGCAGGCACAATGAATTAGGTGCAGATATTGCGGAACGGTTATTGCGGAAGAATCATTATCCTGAAGACAAAACTCACCTTGTAAAAAAGTGTATTCTGAATCACAGTAAAAAAAGACGGGAATACCGAAATACGACGGAGGAACAGATACTGGTTGATGCTGACGGATTATCCCATTTTGAGGCTGTAAATCAAATATATTCTTTGGCCCGTGCAGTTATGGGATTAAGCGAAGAGGACTCGGTGCGATTTGTGCAGGATAAACTGACCGCGGACTATGATGAATTAAGCGATGATTTGAAATATCTGGTGAAAGACAAATATGGAAAAGTTATGGCAGCTAAATGCGCGGAAGATGTATTGCAGTGTTGATTAATCAGATTATGTGGTAAATCAGTAGTGACAAACTACGCCCGGCGACGGATATATGTATATCAACGGAGAAGCTGAGGATACAAATTTTTTGATCACTCCTGCCTGAAGATCTCGCCATCAAGATCTTTGTCGTTTGTTTCAAAAGAAAGCGTTCCGTCTTCACTTAAGATCACGAAGGATGCACCGTCGGTAAACAGATAAAGACCTCGTCCGTCATCATTGCCTATCGTTCCGCTTCCGATGCGGCCGTTTGCTTTCTTAAGAACATACGCCGATTCGTCGGGCAGGAAATGTATCAGGTTCCCCGCATCATCTGCCCAAACACCCTCAAGGGCTTTGGAGATATCGTCATCATTTTCATTATTGCCGTTTTGACCGCAGCCGGCTAATGTCAATATCGCAAGTATCACAAGCATCAGCTTGATAAATAAGCTTCCCTTGCCTGCCTTGCAGGTTTCTTTTTCTGACAACTCCGTATCCTCCTGATCATCTATGTTCTTTTACATAAAAATACCACCGAAACATTATAGCATGCGGGAATGCTTGTCAAAGGATTGACATAGGCAAGATATGCGCTTAACATCATTATAACTTTTGGTAAAGGTGAATGAACATGAAGATTGACTGGATTGATGGATTTAAGATCATGGTTTCTGTCGAGAACAACGAGATCGTAATATCGGCCAATAAAGAGGGTATGATGTCGCTTGCAAAGCACCTTACAGAGCTTGCGGAGGGAGCGCCCGGAGATCACATCCATTATGATGAGCACAACTCGCTTGAAGACGGCTCGAAGGAATTGATCATTGAAAGGATATGACATATTCCGGTTTGGGTCATACTGAGTTTTATATGTGAGGAAGCAAATGAATAGAAAAAGAATCCTGACACTTATACTTTTGATGGTGATGGTATCAATGGTTGCCTGCGGTCCGGCCAAGGCGCCCGATGATACTGCGGAATCTTATGAAACCGCCGAGACTGCAGCTTCAGCGTCGCTGTCTTCAGATTCGTCCGAAGATACAGCTTCGTCGGCAACGACTCCGGAACCGGCTGACGATACATCTTCGGTGGCATCGACTTCGGAAGCGGACGGGGTGCTTTCCGTTAATCCTAATTCCGGTGTCTACCCGCCCGAGGTAAGCTTAAGCGGAAACCGCGAAGATCATCTGCTCACAGACGAACTTTGCTGCATAGAAGGGGATAAATTTTTCCTGATCGTATCCGAAGGTGCAGACATTCCCGGCGATTTTGCGGATAATGTATCTCTTATAATGGACAGGATGGAAAAGGAAACAGGGCTTACTTTTGATGTCGGCCGGCATCTGGCCGATGTTGACAATTCATCGTTCGATTATGGTTATGATCCGTGGGAAGGCTTTGATTTTAAAGACAAGCTTCAGATATACATAAAAGTGGATCCTGAAGATGTGGGGTATATTTCCTGTGCATCGGCAGAGTTTGTGACACTTTATATGTATGAGCTGTACAGTCTGGATGTATGGAACGCCGTCCCGTCATACCGTGACAATCCCTGGCGGCGACGTGACTGCATAGATTATTACACGGTAGCCCACGAATTGACGCATGCACTCACGTTAAGGTATGCAAAATACGGAGATATCCTGACCGAGGGGTGTGCGGATTACGTTGCCGAAAAAGTGATCTCTTCCCTTTCTTCCGTCTCGAGTGACTTTGAGGGCAGCGTGGAAATAATGTCAAATAATCTTGTATACAGTGTGAAGGCTGATGTCACATCCGAAAATGCAGAAGAGATCTTTAGAAATGATTATTCCGATCTCTCCCATGCAGACCGCGGTGATGAATATACACTCGGCCGTATGATCTGCAGCTTCCTCTGCGATACCTATGGCGAAAACTTCCTTAAAGACTATACTAATGCCTGTATAAAAGCGGGCTATTCATACGAGCGGTTCTGGGGCGATTTAAATGAGACGGACCTCAACAGACTGGCGGACGTCTTTAAAGAGACTTTTGGCGATGACGTCTTTGTAAACTTCGGGAAATACTATAAGGCGCACAAAAAATAGTACGGAGGTGAACCATGAAACTGGTGATCATACTCGGTGACGCCGCTGTCGGGAAAATGACGGTCGGCCAGGAACTTATGAAAATAACGGATTTAAGGCTCTTTCACAATCATATGACGATCGAGCCGGTCATTGAGATCTTCGGCAGATACGACGGCAAAACCATCTTTGAAATGCGGGACGTGATTTTCAAAAACTTCGCGGCTTCCGACAATT
>JAGCZE010000169.1 GCA_017960415.1 Lachnospiraceae bacterium | reverse complement strand
CCCGACGCAACCGAGGATATGATCCACACCGCGTGCCGGGAAACCGCTGACAGCATCTGGTCAAAGCCCCGTAACGGCATAGTCCTTGCCGATCTGCTCACACACAGTTTTGACGATCTTCCCGTCAACGCCCATAATTTCGGCCATGACGGAGTCAACACAATAAAATATGCCCGCCAAAAACCTCTGGAGGCATACAGCAAGATCAGAAACGTCGTCAGAGATGAATACATCGCAGGAGCCGCCTACGGCGAGAGTAACCTGCGCCTCAGCATCCGGAAATATACCCAGCTGGTCGAAGAACTGAAGGAAAGTATCCGCATATATTCCTGACTACGGAAGGGGCTGTTCTGCTGAACAGCCCCTTGGGTTTGTGAAATATTTTGTCTTTATCAGTCGTCCAGTTCGTTCAGCAGGGCGAACCTGTAGCCTTCATTCTCGAGCATTGTTAAGACTGCGTCGAGTTCATTTACATTCGATGTGGAATCGTTGTGCATGAGCGCAATCGCACCGTTGTGGTGATATGTCGTAAAATGATCAAGGACATATCCCGGGGCCGGCTGGTTATTCTTATCATAATCGCCGTAGGCTATGCTCCAGAAGACCGTCTTGTAGCCCGCGTCGCGGATTATAGAGAGAAGACGCTTGGTGTAGGCACCTGTGGGTGTTCTGAAATACGGATCAAATTCATATCCGGTTATCTCATAGAAATACTCAGCTACATCCATGATCTCCGCTGCGATCTTCTCTACGCTCTTGCCTCTCAGATCCTCGTGGTGAACGGTATGATTGCATACCGCATGCCCTTCTTCTTTCATTCTCTTTGCGTAATCACCGCATTTTTCGAGATACATCTTGGTTACGAAGAAATTGGCCTTGGCATTGTGAGCCGCCAGTGTATCGAGTATCTTCACGGTCAGATCCGAAGGATAACCGCAGTCAAATGTCAGATAAATGACCTTATCATCGGGACTTACGTCCAGATCGGCGTAGCAGCTGTCATAATCGGCGATCCTGAAGGTCTCGTATGACCCCGATACCGTATGGTCCTTCATTCTTTTAAAGCACCAGGTCTGTTCGTTATCGTCGCTCAGGCTGTTATAATATGCTTCATTTTCGATCAGCTGTGTGCGGATATACTCCATTTTTTCCATCGGATCCGTAATATCCGAAGGTATCTCGAGCGAGCCCTTATATTTTGGCGGCACCGGAGTCGGAGAAGGTGTGGGTGTGGGTGAAGGTGTCGGTGAAGGTGTCGGTGAAGAAGTGGGCGTCGGCGTAGGTGTAGGAGTAGGCGTCGGTGTCGACGTAGCCGTAGGCTCAGGGGTCGCGGTGGGTTCGGGAGTAGTCTCTGTCTTTTGAGCCTGTGATGCCTCGTTCTTTGAATCAACAGGCTGCAATACATTATTGTCCTCACCCGGCAGTCCGTAGTTTTCTTTTTGACATCCGACAGTAAAAGCAAAAACAATCGTAACAAGTAAAATCAATAAGAGCAATCTTCTGTGCATGTCTGCAGTTTCCTTCTTTCTTCCGACAATGTAACCTGATTGCCGGTCATATTGTCAGATGGTTATCTTTGTCCATCTGCCTTGTTTGAATCTTACCGATCCAAAAATAAAACGTGATACCTGATCCGCAAGTATTCCCATCCATACTCCGTTGATCCCGAAGCCCAGCAAATATCCGAAGGTATATGAGAAAACCGTTCTGATCACGGTAACGCTGATAATGGAAGCAAGCGCCGTATACCCCGTATCTCCGGCGCCTCGCAAACACCCCATATAAATAACCTGTGATACCTGGAATATCACAACAATGATGATGATCCTCGTGATGTCGACTCCGATCTTTACGATCTCCGGCTCTTCAAAGAATGCTGACATGATCGCGTGTCCGCCGAAGAAATAAACACAGGCCAGCACGAAGGATATACCCAGTCCGATGATCCTGCAGGTACGGCCGTATTCTTTGGCAAGTGCTTCATCGCGCGCTCCGAGGCTTCGTCCGATCAACGCCACAGCTGTTGCCTGAAGGCCGTCCCCGAATGAAAATGACAATCCCATAATGTTCATACCGACCTGATGAGCCGCCATTGAAGCGGTTCCCATCTTTGCGGCCATGATCGAAGTCGCCATGAACCCCACTCTCATGAGTATCTGCTCAAAGAAAACCGAATAACCCACTCTGACAAGTGACTTAAACGCGCTCAGTCCGGGCAGTATCCTGTTCTTCACAATATAAGGGATGCTGACGAAGCAATCCTTCCTGAAGATTGAGAGTATGCTCATCACACTTGCAACAACAGTACCGAGGACCGTAGCAAGTGCCGCTCCTTCAACTCCGAGAGCCGGAAAACCCAGCTTACCACCAATCAGAAGATAGTTAAAAATAACATTTACGGTATTGGATGCCAGGTTGGTGCGCATCGTGATCTTTGTATTGCCGGCTCCTCTCTGTGCAGAGTTGATGCCCATCTGTATGCAGTTAAAGATCATGCCGCCCATGACGATCCTGAAATAAGCGGTTG
>JAGCZE010000168.1 GCA_017960415.1 Lachnospiraceae bacterium | reverse complement strand
GTTGAAGGCCTGAGTGAGTGGGAAAAGAAGGTCTATACCTATGCCTATGGGGCGGCAGGTGCGGTTCAGTGCGGCTTCTGCATTCCGGGAATGGTAATGTGCACCAAGGCGCTGTTGGATGAGAAGATTGGAGATAATACGGTATGCCGGTGCGAAGAGAGTGATATTGCCAGAGTACGGCCCGGAATTGAAGAAGATCCTGAAAAGTGTATCCCCACAGATGAGGAGATACGCTATGCGCTGCGCAACAATTACTGTCGTTGTACCGGATATGTGAAGATCATTGCCGCGGTGAAGCTGGCGGCCCGTATCATGCTTGAGGGCAGGATCCCGGAGGAAAATGCGGATTGGAAGCTCGGAAGCCGTGTAAAGAGGCTGGATGTCGATGAGAAGGTGCTCGGATACGGCAAATATCCGGATGATTATTATTTTGACGGAATGCTGTACGGTTCGGCTGTGCGCAGCAAATATCCCAGGGCCAGGGTGCTCTCCATCGATGCTTCGGCTGCACTTGCATTGGACGGTGTTGAAGCAGTGATCACGGCTGACGATATCCCAGGTGAAAATAAGATAGGACACTTAAAGCACGACCAGTATACACTGATCCCGTTGGGCGGCCTTACGCACTATCTCGGTGATGCGATCGTGCTGGTTGCGGCAAGGGACCGGGACATACTGGAAAAGGCGAAGAAACTTGTAAAGATCGAGTATGAAGTATTACCGGCCGTTCATAATATCGAGGAAGCCAAACAAACCAATGCTCCCCGCGTGTTTGACGAGGAAGAGAGCAATATACAGGCTTACAAGCATGTTTCGCGTGGGGATGCCTCCGCTGCGATAGCACAGGCGCCGCATGTGATCACGAAGCATTTTGAGACTCCCTGGACAGAGCATGCATTTCTTGAACCGGAGTGTGCCGTTGCATACATGGACGAAGACGGTGATGTCAGGATGTACACATCGGACCAGAGTGCCCATACCACGCTGCATGAAGTTACCCTGATGCTTGGAACAAAGAAGGTCAAGATTCAGAATGCCCTTGTAGGAGGCGGTTTCGGCGGCAAGGAGGACATGTCGGTCCAGCATCACGCTGCCCTGATAACATTTGTTACCGGCAAACCTTGCAAGGTCAAGCTTTCACGTGCCGAATCATTGCTCGTGCATCCAAAACGCCACCATTTTGTGATGGATTTTACGATGGGGTGCGACAATGAAGGGCATATCATGGGTGTTAAGGCAAAGGTCGAGTCCGACACAGGTGCATTCGCATCCCTTGGCGGGCCGGTGCTTGAGCGTGCCTGTACACATGCTGCGGGACCGTATGCTTATGAGAATTTTGAGATAGAAGGTACGGCATATTATACAAATAATCCTCCGGCGGGAGCTTTCCGCGGTTTCGGCGTGACACAGACCTGCTTCGCGACCGAAACGCTTCTCAACATGATGGCGGAGGAGATTGGGATTTCTCCGTGGGAGATCCGTATGCGTAATGCGATCAGGCCTGGAGGAACGCTTCCGAACGGTCAGATAGTGGATGCTTCAACGGGACTCGTGGAAACCCTTGAGGCGATCAAACCCTACTGGGATGAAGCGAAATCAGCCGGAAAGCCGGCCGGGCTTGCCTGTGCAATGAAAAATGCGGGAGTCGGTGTTGGTATTGCCGACTGGGGCAGGGCAAAGCTGATCGTTGAGGACGATGCGAAGGTCCATATCTATTCGGGCGCTTCATGTATCGGACAGGGCCTCGGAACGGTACTCGTACAGATGGTCGTAACTTATAGCGGTCTTTCCCCTGATGATATAGTATATGAGCGCAACAATACCTGGATAGCGCCTGATTCCGGAGATACTTCGGGATCGCGCCAGACTTTGATCACAGGCGAGGCTGTAAGGCGGGCCACCGAGAAGCTTGTGGAAGCAATGAACGGAGCGGAGGCCGGTCAACCGAAGGAATCTGACGGAATGAGCTATGGCCTGCAGGAAGGGGCGAACTCCGACAAGACAGAAAGTTCTGTAAGAGAGGAGCTCCTGCGTAACAAGCTTCAGGCACTCATAGGACGCGAATTCTACGGCGAATTTCTTGCGAAGACCGATCCACTCGGCGCAAATGTGCCGAATCCGGTTTCTCATATTGCCTATGGCTATGCGACACAGATGTGCATTCTCGATCCCAAAACCGGCAAGATCGAGACACTCGTGGCAGCCCACGATGTAGGAAAGGCGGTCAATCCGCTTTCTCTTGAGGGGCAGATCGAAGGTGGCGTTGTGATGAGCATGGGATATGCGCTCACCGAGCAGTATCCGATAGATGAAAACTGCAAGCCTATCGATAAATACGGTACCTTAGGGCTGGTACGAGCCCATGAAGCACCGGATGTAAAGGCGATAGTGGTCGACAAGCCCGGATTTGACATGGCAGGAGGTGCGATCGGAATAGGAGAGATCACCTCAATACCCACGGCACCGGCAATCACCGAGGCGTATTACCAGTGGAACGGGGAGCGTATTTACGAACTCCCTGTAAAAGGAAACCCCTACGAGAGAAGGCGCGGAGAGGAAGCAGCGGATGATTATACTCCGGATACCGGCATTATCTCAATAGATATCGGAAAATGTGTCGGATGCGGCCTGTGCGCCCGCATTTGCCCTGCAACGGCGATCATGATCGTAAAGGGTAAGGCTGCGATCAATCCGAAGCTGTGTCTGGCCTGCGGAATGTGTGCGTCGAAGTGTGTGAAACAGGCGGTTACGGTAAGATAGACGATTTGTGCGTATACTGCCTGAGGATATTTAACGAAAATATGATTTGATCAACGATTTCTTAGGAGAGCCCGAGAACCAGTCATGTGAAAAAATGATGAATGGGATGTGTACCATGAGCAAATTTACGACCAGAGAAGCAATCCTCGAATACAGTTTGACCTTTCCGGGAGCCTACAGGGATGCGCCGTTCCATGACGATAACTGGCAGCTGGTCCGCTTTAAGGGAAACAAAAAAGCCTTTGTCTGGACTTATGAGAAGGACGGACAGCTGTGCATGAATCTTAAGGCAGACAGGGTCTGGCGTGATATATGGCGGGATGTTTATCGAAAATCCGTACTTCCGGGCTATCATCAGAACAAGAAGCATTGGAACACCGTGATCTGCGACGGATCGATCCCTGACGACGAGATTCGGAAAATGATCCGGGAAAGCTATGACCTGATCTCGGACAGTCCGACAAAGCGGATATACGAGGCAGTAAAGAAGATTCCCAAGGGAAGGGTTGCGACCTACGGTCAGATAGCGGCTCTTGCCGGTGATCCGAACATGAGCAGAGCAGTGGGAAATGCACTTCATAAGAATCCCGATCCGGCAGGGATTCCGTGTTTTCGTGTGGTCAATTCAAAAGGCGAACTGAGCGGTGCATTTGCATTCGGCGGACCCGAAGTGCAAAGGAAACTTCTGGAAGAAGACGGGATAGCAGTTGAAGGCAATAAAGTGGACCTGGATATTTATCAGTGGAAAAATGATTGAGGATCATTGACCTTATAATGCTATAGCAGGCGGAAGACTGCGGCAATTGAGACCGGTTTCCAAGGACTGACCGGAATTCTGGCTGCAAATAAAGATTTTGTTTAAAAGAAGGTTGAAAAATGGCGGCGAAGGATTACAGGATCATCCGCAGCAGGCGGAAGACCATGGCAATAGAGATCACTTCGGAGGGCGAAGTGCTTGTGCGGGTGCCAATGATGATGTCGGATGCCGCTGTAGCCGGTTTTGTTGAGATACGCAGGGAATGGATAGAAAAGCACCTTGACCGGATCCGGAAAAAAGCCGCCCAAAAGGCACAGGTGCCGAAGTTGACCGGTGAGGAAAAACAGGCTTTGATAGATAAGGCATTGAAGATAATTCCTGAAAAGGTCAGGTTCTATGCCGCAAGGATCGGTGTAACATACGGCAGGATCACTATACGCAACCAGAAGACCCGCTGGGGTAGCTGCAGTACGAAGGGCAATCTGAATTTTAATTATCTGCTTGCCGATATGCCCGAAGAGATACTGGACTATGTCGTTGTTCATGAACTGTGCCACCGCAGGGAAATGAACCATTCGCCGAGGTTCTGGGCCGAAGTCGAAAGAGTCCTTCCGGAATACAGGTCAGCCAGAAAGTGGCTGAAAGACAAGGGGTCGCTGTATTTGGCACAGGATCCCTGAAATTATTACTTCCGGGCAGATCTTAAGGACGGAACCAGTGCCTTCACTCTCTCGGAAAGAATGATCGCAAGCACCATTTTGATCGCATCCGGGATGATGAACGGCAGTACACACATCGAAAGCGCGGCACCATAGGTTATGGCTGAGTTTGCAGAGGAATAAACGATCACGAACCAAACGGTACCGAACGCATAGCAGGCTGCCAGGCCGAGTATTGATGCCGTTATGGCTGATGCGAGCGGGTGCTTGATAAAGTGTCTGACTATTCCGAATACGAAGCCCATTACGAGGAACCCGATCAGATATCCGCCGGTGGGCCCTGCCAGGTGGCCGATGCCGCCTCTGAAACCTGAAAATACAGGAACTCCTACAGCTCCGAGCAACAGATAGACAATGATGCTGATCAGACCGTCGCGGGTCCCGAGCAGCAACAGTGCAGTAAATACCGCAAAGGTCTGGAGGGTAAAGGGAACTGCTCCGGGGATTGAGATCCATGAGCAGACGGTTATGATCACAGCCATAAGGGCTATATATATCATTGATTGGATTTTAGTTCTGTTTTTCATATAACTGACTCCGTTTTAATTGCTTGTGTTTTTTACCTGTTCCATCGGTCAGTGATCCGGTGTCATTTTTATAATTCTTAATGTAGACGATCAGGTATTGTCACGCAACGGGATTATATAACAGAAAAACTCAAATGTCAAAAATCTTTATATAATTACCCCTCTCTTTTTGCGAATTTGCATAACGTGAAGTGAATTATTAAAGTTTTGTAAATGAGTAATACCGATTGAAAAAACGTGAACTGTGTGCTACAATATACCATATCTTTATTTAAAGGAGGCTGTAAATAAATGAACAAGTTTAGAAGATTTTTATTACCTCTTTTGGTGCTCGCTATGACACTTGGCCTTACGGCATGCGGATACGAGCTGCGAATTGACCTGAGTGACCTTGATAAGCCCGTGGTTTCCCAGATCAATTATTATGCGGAAGAAGAGCTGAAGAGCGACACCGGTGCTGCAGAGCGCAATAAGGCTTTGGAAAGCTATGAAGCCGGTGAGATCACCTACGAGTCAATACTTGAGGAATACAAAAACGGCTATGCGGAAGGTCGTTATGAAAAGAAGCTTGATCTGAAGAAAGCTACTGCAGAAGATCTGATGAAGGTTATTTATCCCGACAGCGGTTCTACTGTTGAGGAACAGCTTAAAGAGATGTATCCCGATAAGAAGCTTGAAAAAGCCGGAGAAGGATTGTACAAGCTCGAGAATAAATTCATCAAATCTACTGAAAGCGACAGTCGCTACAGTTATATTTATGCCGATAACGGTGAAGAAACTTATCTGGAGTCACAGATAATTGATGCAAGCTCCAAAAAAGCGGAGTTATTTGTCTTTGACAATTACAAGACCAGTGGTTCGAGCACAAAAAGTGACTTGTCATCTACATATGATTCGTATTCGCTGACTGCGAAGCTCCCTTTCAAGGTTTATTATACAAACGGCACGAAGACTTCCAAGAAGGAAGTATCCTTTGATAAGTCATTTGCCAAAGGCGAAGAGAGATGCGTTGCGGTTGCCAGCAAGAAGATTTATGACGTGAAGAAGATAAGCGCCAAGATCCAGACGGTTGAGTATGATTTTGAAAATGGCGAATATAAGGTTATCTCGTCAAAGAATGCCAAGAACGGCAAGACCTATACCGTAGGCACCAGACTGGCCGTTTCCTCAAAGAACGCAATAAAGGTGTTTACAATTACTGTAAATGACGGTCAGAATGAAAACGGCGGCGAGAGCGTTTATAATATTGCCGAGAACAGCTACACTTTCGATGAGCCCGGCAAGTACAAGATCAAGATCGTTCTTGCCAATGACACAAAGAAAGAATTTACGATAAAGATCAAGGAAGCAAAGACCGAAGAATGAGTCCGGAGCATGAAAATCACGGACACCGGCAGTAATCGGGCGGTAACCGGAGAGTGAATCCGGATTGACAGAAAGCGGTATTTATAATACAATGCAAATAGAGGTCAAAAGCCGGATCACAGACTTTTGACCTTTATCAAACCAAAATTTTTTGTGAAGAGAGGAAGGTATGTATTATGGCAAAGTATGTATGTAGTGTATGCGGTTACGTTCATGAGGGTGACAATCCCCCCGAGCAGTGTCCTCAGTGTAAGGCACCGGCCAGCAAATTCACGAAGCAGGAAGGCGAGATGACCTGGGCAGCCGAGCATGTTGTAGGAGCTGCAAAGGGCGTTAGCGAAGATATCCTGGCAGACCTTCGTTCGAATTTCAACGGTGAGTGCTCTGAGGTCGGTATGTATCTTGCAATGTCAAGAGTAGCCTTCCGCGAGGGTTATCCCGAGATCGGTCTGTATTGGGAAAAGGCTGCTTACGAAGAGGCAGAGCATGCTGCGAAGTTCGCAGAGCTTCTCGGCGAAGTTGTTACCGATTCTACCAAGAAGAACCTTGAGATGCGTGTAGAGGCAGAAAACGGCGCTACCGCAGGCAAGACCGATCTGGCAAAGCGTGCGAAGGAAGCAGGTCTTGATGCTATCCACGATACAGTTCATGAAATGGCCCGTGACGAGGCAAGACACGGCAAGGCGTTTGCAGGACTGCTGAAGAGATACTTCGGATAAAAGGTCGTAAGAGGAAGCGTCCGTCAAAAGGCGCTTACAGATCTTTCGCGGAGATATTCCGGATGAGCAGTAGTTTTCATAAATAAAGATTTTTTCAGAGAGAACAGATTCGTAAAGGGTTTGTTCTCTTTTTCTTTTGCCAAAAGTGTACATCTCATTCAAAATACTTGCATTAGGCGGTAAATATATGCAATAATTCATAATAGTAATGTGTAAGATCGCAAGGGTGTTATATTAATTTACGAAAGCAGGGCTGGGAATGGGCTATAGAAGAGTTCAGAATCGTGTCTCCGATATAATAGAGGTCGGTTATGATGAGGATTTCTGGGGGAGATCATATGATGTGATCAATCTTTCCGCGATAGTGATCAATCTGACCGTGAGTGTGATGCTGACCTTTGACGGGATGATTGAAAGGTGTGGTGCCGTATTACAGACGATCGAGGCAATTACAATAGCCTTTTTTATGATCGATTATATCCTGCGGCTGTGGACGGCTCCGTGTCTGTATCCTCAGAAAAGCAGACCGGCTGCTGTGTTGAAATATGCATTTTCGTTCAACGGTCTGGTTGACATGCTTTCATGTGTTCCGTTCTATCTTCCTTTCTTCTTCCCGAGCGGAATGGCGGCTTTCAGGATACTGCGCGTAGTCAGGATATTCAGATTGTTCAGGATCAACGCGTATTTTGATTCGCTGAACGTGATCACGGCTGTATTGAAGAGCAAGGCAAGACTGTTGTTCTCATCGGTTTTTGTGGTTTTGCTGCTGATGCTGGCATCGAGTCTGTGCATGTACAGCATTGAACATACAGTGCAGCCCGATAAGTTCGATAATGCCCTGTCGGGCTTGTGGTGGGCGGCCGCAACCCTCCTGACAGTCGGGTACGGAGACATATATCCGGTAACGGCACTCGGTAAAGTGATGGGAACCGTTATCACAATGCTCGGAGTCGGGATGGTAGCCATTCCCACAGGTATTATTTCCGCAGGTTTCGTTGAACAGTACACGAAGCTCAAAAAGATCAGCGAACAGGGCAGTGAGACAGATTTCAGCTTCCTGCAGGTACAACTGGAAAAGAACGATGAGTGGAACGGCATGCTGATCAAGGATATCATGCTCCCGCAGGGTGTGATAGTGGCTGCTGTGATCAGGGAAAATGAGAAAGTCCAGATCCCTCACGGAAATCTCGAAATGAAAGCAGGGGATATGGTGGTCCTGGGGGCGAAGAAATACACCGGAAACGGCCAGATCGTTCTGAAAGAGGTTGAGCTGAAGGAGCATCATGAATGGAACGGGCGGAAGATCAAAGAGCTTGATATTTCCAGACAGACATTTATCGTAATGATCAGGCGCCGCAACAATACGATTGTCCCGAGCGGTGATACGGTACTGAAATAGGGAGACACTGTGGTCGTGTACAGCAGGAGCTTTGGATGAGCCCAAAGTAATATTTTCGGAAAAAACAGAAGATACCGGTGAAGCCGGGAAAATATCAAAAACGGAAGATACCGATGAAATCGGGTCTTCCGTTTATTTTTCCGGATTGAACATCACGTAACGGATCAGTTCCCTGCCCATGAATTTGGACGTCTCCGAAGGTCTGAATCCAAGTTTGGAGGCAAATGTGACCGAAGCATTGTTTCCGGGGTAGATATCCGCTTCTATTAGTGAGGGACCATCTGCGTCGAGCAGCTCGGAAAGCAGCAGGGATACAGCTTCATAGCCTATTCCGAGGCGTCTGTGGTCTTTGTCGATACGGTAACCGATCGTGCAGACGGGGCCCTCGGTATGGGCAAAGCTTACATTTCCGATGATGGTATCGGGATCGGAAGCTTCGAAAATATAGTATCTGACACCCTGACCGCGTTCAAACAGTGTCTTTTCCGCATCAAGTACTTTTTCCTGTCTGACAAGTGTGTAAAATGAGTCTTCTTTAAGAGGCTCATATTGTTCGAAATCCTCACGGTTCCTGAGCAGATAATCCAGGACCATCGGTGCGGCAGATGGGTCGAGAGCCGCAAGGATCAGGCGTTTTGTATGGTAGAGTTTCTGCATTTTATATTATTTAACCTCATGTAGCGAATGGAATGAGCTACTAAAAAATTATCATGACCGGCCGGTCCTGCTCAGATCCCGCGTATCTGTGTATTGGGGACGAAAGGCAGCATGATCTCACGCAGATGTTCCAGCTTCTCCTTTGAAGGTGCATGCAGGCCGTCGGGAGCGATCAGGTCTCCCGAATCCTTGTAACATTGCAGATAATACGCACGGGCGCCCTTTATCCATTCACCGATCGCATGAAAATCCTCATCATGATGTATCTCATCAACAACGGTTGTTCTGAATTCGTACTCGATCTCCGATCCCATCAGGATATCAACACTTCTGAAAATGCTGTCCATATCGAGTTCCTTCAGGCCTGCTGCAAGAGCGTAGCGGCCGGGAGAGGTCTTTATATCCATAGCAGCGAAATCTATCAGCCGGTCTTTGATCAGGCCGGAGAGCATTTCAGGGTTGGTGCCGTTTGTATCCAGTTTGACGGCAAGCCCGGTTTCTTCTTTTATCCTTCTGATGAAATCCGGAAGATCCTTGTGTAAAGTGGGTTCACCCCCCGTGATCGCCACACCCTCCAGCATACCGCGCCTCTTCGAAAGATGCGAAAATATCTTCTCCTCGGAGATAACGGGCTGTTCGTCCGCATGCAGTACCAGAGACGCATTGTGGCAGAATGGACATCTGAAATTACAATGTCCGCAGAATACCGTACAGGCAATATGCCCCGGATAATCAAGCAGCGTAAGCTGACTGTAACCGTGAATTTTCATAATATCTAACTAAAGAGCCTTTCTGTATGTTTTAGGGCATCATGGCTTCCCGCCGTGCCTGTTTTTCTGCTTTGTTACGCTTTCGAAGGTCTTCAAAGAATTCATTCATGACAGCAACCGATTCGTCCTTGCACACATCCCGGGTGATCTCGACCTGATGGTTGAATTCTTTCATGTTGAGCAGGTTTAAGATCGAACCCGCGCAGCCTGCTTTTGGGTTCATCGTAGCGATCACGACTCTGTCAATGCGTGACTGGACAATGGCTCCCGCACACATCTGACAGGGCTCAAGGGTAACATACAGGGTACAGCCTTCCAGCCGCCAGTCGCCTAGTTTCCGGCTCGCCTTATCTATTGCTGTGATCTCCGCATGGGCAAGAGTGGATTTCTTTGTATTGCGTCTGTTATAGCCACGAGCAATGATCTTGTCATTATTTACGATCACACAGCCTATGGGAACTTCGCCCTCGGCCAAAGCGCGTCTGGCCTGTGCCAGGGCCTTTTTCATGTATTTGATATCTGTATCCATACCGTAACAGCGTTCCTTTCTGTTGTAAGGAAGCGCTGATGTGTTCAACGCTTCCCTTACAAGTATGTATTATTTTGATATAAAAATCAAGGTGTTGCGATTATACAAGATTTAGTGGTTCCATAAAAAAATTTAGCATACATTTTGTGCTTTTGTCCGATTTTTTCTTTGACATTTTCGAAAGAGTATGTTAATATATCTTGGGGTTTGGAATTATCCAAATACAAAATATAGGCTTAAGTATGTACCGGGTCTATATTCGGTTCATGCAAGGCAGAAAGAGGTAAGGGTAAAATATGAAGCAGCCTGATAACATGTGTTACATCTACAATCTGATCTCAAATAATATGGGAAAGAGAGTTCTGGTCAGAGAAAACCATGGAAGAAACCGCTACGATATCTCTGAGGGAGTGATCTCGGAGATGCATCCTCATGTATTTTGTGTAACCGTCAATGCTGATGATGATTCTTCAAAGCAGATATCATACAGCTATACCGACGTTCTGATAAAGGACGTAGAACTGGTATTTGCGTGATCTGAGAATTTTTTTTCACAGGGGTTAAGTTTTTAACGCAAACAGCCGATAGTATTCGTACAGGAGTACTATCGGCTTTTATATTTTTGGTCCGCAGACAATGCGAATGGAGCACAGGTTTTGCGGAAGTATCAGAATCCTGTCAGAGAACAGATATTTACCAAGGAGGGTGAAGCTATGGCAGTAAACGGACTTACATCAAACAACATTACACAGGTCAACGCCTCATACGAGAAGGTTACCGTATCGGCAGAGATAACGAAAGCAAGCGTTACGGCAGGCGCGGTTTCTTCTGACGCAGCCGTATACGAAAAAGGCAGCAACGATCCCGAGAAGCTCTTAAAGGAACCGAAGGTTGATCAGGAAACTATAGACAGGCTGAAAGCTGAAGCGGATGAGCGTCATGCACAGCTGAAAGGTCTCGTAGAGAAGCTTCTGCTCAAGCAGGGCGGAACATGGGATAATTCACTGGGGCTGGCAAGTATGTACCGCAAGCTTGAAGTGGATGAAGAGACCAGGGCACAGGCCGAGGCCGATATAGCTGAGGACGGTTACTGGGGCGTAGAACAGACTTCAGACAGGATCCTTGATTTTGCGAAGGCACTTGCCGGAACCGATCCCGAAATGGCAGAGAAGATGCTCGATGCTATCAAGGAGGGATTCAAACAGGCAGGGATCGAATGGGGCGAGGATCTTCCCGATATATCCCAAAAGACTATGGAAGCTACCTACAAGAAGGTCAATGACTGGATCGGCAGCCTTAAGGGCGATAACGGTACCGGAACACAGATGACTGCAGGTGCGGTATCCGCTTCCGTTACAAGCATTAAAGTGACCGCATCTTATACAAAAGCCAGCTACAGCGCAAGTACGGGCAGCATAACCCGGGCAGCGGCACAGGAACCCGCAAAGCCCGAGGAAGAGACCGCACAGACCGCTGCACAGGAAGTTGAAGCTACAGCAGCTGTTGAGGAATGATCCGATATGAAGTAAACACAAACACATTATCCGCTATAGCAAAAGACGGTCGCACCGTCTGTAGTTATAGCGGTCTTTTTATGAAATTTTATAAATGATTAATGGTTTTTCTTATTTTTCTGTGATAGATTAAATACATG
>JAGCZE010000167.1 GCA_017960415.1 Lachnospiraceae bacterium | reverse complement strand
TTCCGACCTTCTTACGGCAGAGGATCAGAAGGAGATCATCGAAAAGATCAAGGAAAACTACGATATTGAAGAACTCAAGAGGATTCCGGCTCTTCAGGGTATCGATCTTGAAAATATTACTGATCTGAAAGATCTTCCCGATTCATTGTTTGAATGATCTTTCGCAAATATCCCCGAATCATTTATCCGATAATTGAAACCTTTTATCTTTTGTTCTCGTCTATTATTCGAAAAGAGATAAAAAGCCTGATATTTGGCAGAGATATTAAAGGAGGGTTTAATTATGAAAAAGAAATTTGTCCGTTCGATCGCGGCCGCATTTGCCGTAATGTTCTGCATCGGAGCCCTTTCGGGCTGCGGCGGTGAAAAGTATTCATATGATTCCGCAAGTTCACAGAGTTTCAAAACCTCCAGCACAAACGGAGCTAAGCCCGAAAGCTATGAATACGGTCTTGCCGATGAAGCTGAAACTTACTATTCAAGCAATACAAAAAAATCCGGCGGCGAGAATGCCGATTATTATGAAAATGAGAACACCGAATCATCCAGAAAGCTGATCAAACGTGTTTCTCTTACGCTTGAAACTCTGGAATTCGACCAGAGTGTCGGTATGATCGAAGAATATGTCCGCAGATTCAACGGATATATCGAATCATCCAACATCCACAATAATGATTATTACACGACTTATTACAACAGAAATTATTCAAACCGTTCGGCCAGCTATGTGATCAGGGTTCCCAACAACCTGATAGACCAGTTTGTTTCGTCAGCGGGCAATATCGGAAATATCATTTCGAATTCAACAAGCACCGAAGATATCACTCTCGGATATCTTGATGTCGAGAGCCGCGCAAAGGCCCTGAAGATCCAGCAGGAACGTCTGCTTGCACTGCTTGAGGAAGCCAAGAGTGTTGAAGAGATCATCTCACTTGAGGACAGGATCAGTCAGGTAACCTATGAGCTGGAGTCCAGAGAGTCTACACTTCGCAACTATGACAACCTGGTATCCTATAGCACGATCTCGATCGTTCTGAACGAAGTTCAGAGGATCAGCGAACCCGTTCCCGAAACTGTGGGAGAACGTATCTCGTCAGGCTTCAGGGAGACCATGTACGACATTACCGAAGGACTTAAGGACTTCGTTGTATGGTTCGTAGTCAACCTGCCTTATATCATCATCTTCCTGCTTGTACTCGCGCTTGCTACCGTGATCGTTATTGCGATCGTCAAGTTCTTCAAGAAGCTCGGCCTCAAGAGCTACGCAAAGCGTCAGAAGAAGCTCCAGGCCCGCCAGGAAGCCTACGCAAAGCAGCAGGCTGAAATGAAGGCCCGTCAGGAAGCCGAAGCCAAAAAACAGGCAGAATTGAAAGCTCAGAAGGAAGCTGAACTGAAGGCTCAGAAGGAAGCCGAAGAAAAGAAGTAAGGCTGAATTGATAGCAAAAAAGAAGCTGAGTTAAAGAAACAAGGCTGAAAAAACACCCGCAAACGATCTGCACGAATGTACAGAACCCGCTTGCGGGTGTATTTATTTATATTGCTTTTTAACTACCGGCTGCTGCCCCGGTCAGTTCGCCGCAGGCAAGATCATCTCTGAATTCTGTCAACTTCTTGCAAGCTTCTTCGACATTTCATACATGAACTGGTTCGGCTTCTTCTCCATTGCGAGAGCTTCCTCGAATCCAACGTCGGTAAATTCGCCGTTGATATAGGCCACGATCCTGTCATGAGCTCCGGAATTGATGAGGTCTACAGCCTTGCCGCCCATTGCCGATGCATATACACGGTCCTGGCAGGTAGGCCTTCCGCCGTTCTGGATCAGGCCGAGGATCGTCGCTCTCGTCTCGAGGCCGGTTGCAAAATCAATGTTCTTCGCCAATGAGCTTGATTTGCCGACACTGTGTGCATTGACGATCAGATGCAGGCGCTTGCCGATCTTCTTCTTACTGATGATCTCGCTGATGATACGCTGCTGGTCCCAGTCATAATAATCCTTGGTCAGGATCTCTTCGGCTCCCGTCGCGATACCGCACCAGAGCGCGTTGTGGCCCGATTTCATTCCGGCAACTTCGATGATCGAACATCTCTCATGGGATGCCGATGTATCCCTGACTTTATCTATCGCGCTCATTGCAGTGTTGATCGCGGTATCGAAGCCGATCGTATATTCGGTGCACGCAACCTCGAGGTCAACTGTTGCGGGTATGCCGATCACATTGATCCCGCGTGCGATCAGATCCGCACCGCCGCGCATCGTGCCGTCGCCGCCGATCACGATCAGTGCGTCAAGTTTCAGCGCCTTGATATTATCTACAGCTTTTTGCAGGCCCTCCTCAGTCCTGAAATCCGGGCTGTTCGCAGCCAGAAGCAGCGTTCCGCCCTTCTGTACCGTCTCGGACATTGTGGAGTTGGTCATTTCTTTATAATCATTTTCGATCAGGCCCGCAAATCCTCTTCTGAAGCCGATCACCTTCATGTTAAATCCGATCGCGGTCCTTACTACCGCACGTATAGCCGCGTTCATGCCGGGTGCGTCATCGCCGCTGGTCAATACGCCGATCGTCTTCTTGCCCTGGGATTCCTCGACTGTCGGCAGCATGCCTTCCTTCTGCAGTATACGTCCTTCACCCTTACGGGTCAGTCTGCCGAGCATATCTACGAGGAACGGATCCAGGCTCTTCTGCATTGCGAGAGCCTCATCCATGTCGAAATCAACGAATTCACCGTTCTTGTATGCCACAACACGCTTCGAACCGCCGTTGCAAAGGATCTCTACGGCCTTGGCTCCCATTGCCGAGGCAAATACCCTGTCCTTACATGTAGGGCTGCCGCCTCTCTGCAGATAACCCAGGATCGTTGCGGTACAGGGCATTCCCGTAGCGTACTCTATACGTCTGGCCATCCCCTCGGAATCGCCGATACCTTCCGCATTTACGATGATATAATGCTTACGTCCGGACTTTCTCTTCGTCTGGATATCACTAATGAGCTTCTGCTCCTCATAGTTGTAGAGCTCGGTTGTCAAAACCGCCTCGGCGCCGTTGGCAAGACCGCACCAGAGCGCGATATATCCCGCGTGACGGCCCATAACCTCAATGATCGAGCAGCGCTCCTGGGATGTCGAGGTATCGCGGATGTTGTCAATAGCAGTCATCGCAGTATTGACCGCCGTATCAAAACCTATCGTATACTCGGTGCAGGCAATATCGAGGTCGATGGTTCCGGGAACACCGACAACATTGATGCCTCTGTCGGCAAGGGACTGACAGCCTCTGAAGGAACCGTCTCCTCCTATGACTACAAGTGCTTCGATGCCGTTCTTCCGGCAGTTCTCGGCCGCGATATCCTGGCCTTCCTTCGTGATCATCTCGGGACATCTTGCCGTAAACAGGAAAGTACCGCCCTTCTGTATGGTATCCGCAACGCTTCGCGAATCAAGCTTCACGAAATCTTCGTCGATCAGGCCCGAAAAGCCTCTCCGGATGCCTACAACCTCCATGCCGTCGGCAATGGCTGTACGAACGACCGCACGGATCGCGGCGTTCATGCCGGGCGCGTCACCGCCGCTTGTCAGGACACCGATCTTCCTGACTGCGGGCCTCTTCTCTTTTTCTTTTACATCCTTTACTGCTTTGGTCTTAACTTCCCGTGTAGCCTTGGTTTGGGTCTTTTCACCTGTTGCTTTGGTTTTTGAAGCTGCCATACACATTCCTCCGATGTAAATATTTTTATCTGCTCGTTAATATGTTCAATACCGCCTGTTCTCCCATTTTACGGTACTTGCAGTTATCTTGATATTTTCCTCTCCGAAAATGTCCTTTAATCTGCCGATCAGTTCGCCGCTGCCGGCATCGGTTGTCTTAGAATCGGGCAGCACCCTGCATTTCTTGTCATTTTCGGTATAGATGACTACCGGACAGGTTCCGTCATACTCGCTGATGGTCACCAGCAGATCCTGTTCTTTGGCCTTAAAATACTCCTCATCGGGCACCTTGACCCACAGCTTGAGCGGTACGCTGTCAAGATCGGTCATCTCGGAAAACAGCAGTTTTGAGCCTCTGTCCTCGTCCAGGCTCACCCTTCCGCGGATCAGGACCTTCCTGTCATTTTCGAAATCACCCCTGTGGCGGTCAAAATCCTTCGGAAATACAAGCACTTCGAGTGTTCCGTACATATCCTCTATCGTAATAAATGCCATGACGGAATTGGATGAAGTGGTCTTCAGGGTCTTATCGACGATAATGCCACCCACCACTACGGTTTCCTTGTCTTTAAGTTTGCTTTCTTCCTCAGGGGCGCCCTGCAGCTGCATTGACGGTTCGTCATCGTTGCCTTCTTCCGCTGCAAAATCCGCAGAGGTTGCGGTTACATTCTTGTCAAGGATCATGCTGTAGGCATCCAGCGGATGACCGCTGATATAAATACCCAGAACTTCCTTTTCGTAAGCCAGTATATCTTCCTGCCTGAAATCAGGGACATTCGGAAATGATTCGTCCTGCAGGGGTTCGGCTCCCTGCATCGGCATATCGAACAGACTGATCTGTCCCTCTACCGAATCCTTGCGTTCTTTTGCCGCAAAATCTATCAGCGAAGCATGAACCAGGATCTTCTGTCTGCGCGAGCCCGGAAGCGAATCGAAAGCACCTGCCTTGATCAGGCTCTCAACGACCCTCTTATTGACGCCTCTTGGTGTCATGCGCACAATGAAATCCTTCAGTCCCTTGAACATGCCGTTCTGCGATCGTTCTGCCTCAATCTCGGAAACTACGGCATTTCCGACACCCTTGATCGCACTCAGCGAATAACGTATGCTGTTGCCTGCCGCCGAGAATGCGGCTCCTCCGGCGTTGACATCGGGAGGTATCAGTGATATCCCCATCTGCCGGCATTTATGTATGTACTGCGCCACTTTGCCCGAATTTTCTATAACGGACGTCATCAGCGCCGCCATGAATTCAACCGGGTAATAAGCCTTCAGATATGCGGTCTGGTATCCCACTACGGCGTAGCATGCCGCATGGGCCTTGTTGAACGCATATTTCGCGAAGTCCGTCATCTCATCGAATATGGCATTTGCGACTTCGGGCGATATACCTTTGGAAACACAGCCCGGAACATGCTCTTCTTCATTACCGAAGACGAAATTCTGCCTCTCGCGGGCCATGACATCAGCTTTTTTCTTGGACATCGCACGTCTTACGAGGTCGCTCCTGCCGAAGCTGTATCCCGCCAGATCACGTACGATCTGCATTACCTGTTCCTGGTAGACTATACAGCCGTAGGTCGGCTCTAGGATAGGACGTAATTCTTCGCATTCATAGGTAACCGAGTCGGAAGCCTGCTTGCCCTTCAGGTATTTCGGGATAAAATCCATCGGTCCGGGACGGTACAATGCGATACCGGCAATGATATCCTCTATTTTGGAAGGCTTGAGTTCCTTCATGAACCCCGTCATTCCTGCGGATTCAAGCTGGAATATGCCGGAAGTCTGCCCCGAGGCTATCAGCTCATAAACCTTCTTGTCTGTATAATCGATCTTCTTAATATCAAAATCCGGATCCTTTCCCGATGCCCTGACCGCCTTTGCGGTATTGTCAATGACCGTAAGTGTACGCAGGCCCAGGAAATCCATTTTCAGAAGTCCCAGCTCCTCGATGGTGGTCATGGTGTACTGGGTTGTGATATAATCGTCGGCCGAACGAGACAGAGGTACGAATTCATCAACAGGTGCCGGTGCAATAACGACACCCGCAGCATGCTTCGAGGTATGTCTCGGCAGACCCTCGAGACGCTTTGACATTTCTATCAGATAATGAATATCGCTTCCGCCTTCATATGCGGCTCTTAAGTCGGGATTGGATTCGAGTGCTTTATCAAGCGTCATTCCGAGTTCCATCGGAACCATCTTGGCGATCCTGTCTGTCTGGGCATAACTGAAGTCAAGCGCCCTTCCCACATCCCTGATCACGCCCCTCGCCTGAAGGGTACCGAAGGTAACGATCTGGACCACATGGTCGCTGCCGTATTTGCGATTGACATAGTCAATGACCTCAGGCCGGCGTTCGTAGCAAAAATCTATATCGATATCCGGCATCGTAACACGTTCCGGATTCAGGAATCGTTCAAATACGAGAGTGTAGGGAATCGGATCGATGTCCGTGATCTTGAGAGCATAGGCGACGATACTGCCTGCCGCACTTCCCCGACCCGGACCGACCGGAATATCATGACTCTTTGCATAGTGAATGAAGTCCCAGACGATCAGGAAATAATCCACAAATCCCATCTGCGAAATTGTATCTAGCTCATACTTTAATCTTGATTTAATTTCATCCGATACTACACCGTTAGAATCGCCGTAACGCTCTTCCACGCCGTCTTTGCAGAGTTTCTCAAGATACGTGAGAGAGGTGTATCCTTCGGGCACATCGAAGTGTGGAAGCTTATATTTGTTAAATTCAAATTCAACATTGCACCTTTCGGCGATCTTCTGGGTGTTATCATATGCTTCCGGAAAGGCAGGAAAAAGTGTCCGCATTTCCTCTTCGGATTTCAGATAATACTGACCGCCCTCATAACGCATCCTGTCCTCATCGCTGACCTTTTTCTGGGTCTGGATGCACAGCAGGATGTCATGAGCCTCGGCATCATCGGCATAGGTGTAATGAATGTCATTCGTAACTACCAAAGGTATACCGGTTTCGTTGTGCAGCCTGATCAAGCCCTGAGCAGCGATCCCCTGCTCTGCGATACCGTGATCCTGCAGTTCCAGAAAGAAATTGCCCTCACCGAAGATATCCAGATATTTACGCGCCGAATCAAGGGCGTCATCGTAACGCCCCTGTACGAGAAAATGCGGTATTTCACCGGCCAGACAGGCCGAAAGGGCAATTATTCCTTTGTGGTATTTTGCCAGGATATCATCATCAACCCTGGGTTTATAATAAAAGCCCTCTGTGAAACCTCTTGAAACGATCTTTATCAGATTACGGTAGCCTTCGTTGTTCTCCGCCAGCAGCACCATGTGCCTGTAGCGCTCGTCAGATACCGTTTTTTCCTTGTCGGTACACTTGCCCGGAGCAACATATACCTCACATCCGATGATAGGCCTTATGCCCTCTTTTTTGCAGGCCTTGTAGAACTCGATGGCACCGTACATCGCGCCGTGGTCTGTGATGGCAAGGGAATCCATTCCGAGTTCCTTCGCTCTCGCAACCATCTCGGGTATCTTTCCTGACCCGTCAAGCAGACTGTAGCCTGTATGAACGTGCAAATGTGTAAACGCCATGTTTTGCTTTCCCCGTGAATCGTAATGACACCTCATCCGGCTGCTACGCAGCCACCTTCCCCTCACGGGGAAGGCTTAATAAAGTCAATCTTTTGCCTTTCCCTCAAGGGGGAAGGATTAATAAAATCA
>JAGCZE010000166.1 GCA_017960415.1 Lachnospiraceae bacterium | reverse complement strand
GTATTTTACAGAGAAGGAAGACTTCTCTTTTACGAAGCGGAACTCTTCGGTTGCGATCTTATCCTTCAGGTAATCCTTCAGATAAACATTCTTGTCCGAGGTATCATTCTTGACCATATCGGTATCTATGATATAGCATTCAACATCGGTATAGAAAGTAACCTTTTCAAGAACAGTCTGAACCGGGCAGTTTGACACGATGTATACTGTATTGCCGTTCAAGAGGTCTTTCTGTACTGTGGTAAATGTACCGTAGTCGTTATAATATTCCTTGCTACCCTCACTGTTATAAACAGGAATGATCGTATCATTCTCAGAAGTAATGCTGGTGCTTCGGCCATATTGTCCCTTATTTGTTTTGTAACCGTTTGCAGTTGTCAGCTCTCCGGCGAAACTTGCTTCTTCATATTTGCCATCCGTCATAGGCACAAGCCTTGTATAGATATATTCAGCTTCAAGTCTGACCTTAACAGTATTCGTACCGAGGATCCAATTTGCTTTTGTTGATCCGACTGTAGATTTTTCAACAGCATACTGAAGCTTTACATCACTGTCCGAAGTCACTTCTACCAGAGTTCCCTGAACATTGGTAAAATATGTCAGAGGTTCCTTGGGGATAAGGATGGCATTTCCCTCATAACATACCTTATAATCCAGCATTCCGGCTTCGGTAAGAAGACTCGGAAGCTTGCATTTAGAATATGCCACATCAGGATATTTGTTCGTCAATTCGGTATCGTTTTTCGTTCCGGTATAAGAATATACCGGATTACTATTATTATCGGTATGGAGAATCGGTGTCTTTTCGACACCATTATCTTTCCAGGAAAGCACCCGGCGTCCCCAAAACTCGAATTTGTCCTTTGCATCCGGTTCAAGTCTGTTGCGGTGGATCAGGACTTCTTCAGCACCCCCCCCCATATTTTTCTATAACCCCCGCATCAAGCAGCGTATCACCATAACTTTTTTTACTTCCGGGATTCTCATCTTTAAAATAAGTTCCGGCCGAGCCCGCGGGGATAACCGCAGGGATGGGATCCGATGTTTTGGGCGCAGTATAAGTAAAGTTTATGGGCAGGTCGGAAGTCTTGAGCTTGATCGTCTTTTCCTCGCCGCCTTCATCCATTCTCCAGTAAAGGAGCTGATCTTCCAAATAAACTGTTTCGGCGGCATCCGCCTCAAATTCGGGCACACTTCCCAGGGTAAGTGCGAATGCCAATACCGATGCAACCGATACGCGAATAAAGCGTTTCCATGTTTGCCCCGTCGTTCGTTCGGATCGTAAGTGTTTTCCTAACATTGACATATCCTCCTTGATCTTGATCATTAGGTATACCGATATGCGATAACATCCTGTTATTTTATTCTCCGCATATCACACCTTTTTATAATGATACCTATCAAATATATCGGAGCGGCGTTAGGATTTCTTAACAGTTATGAATAAAAAATAAAAAATGCCTGTACCATAACTTTTCAGCTACGGTACAGGCTTCTGTTCTCAATCTTCTGTTCTCAATCCTCGGTATTGTCTTCTTCGATCTCTATCGGGTCAGAGTCATCAACGGCTAATCCGCCATACCCACCGCTCAGCCAGCTGTTTGTAGTAAAGCAATCATTCGTTACCATCAGCCTGACCCCGCTTGTAGCAAATACTTTTTTCTTACCTACACCACAGGTTACTGCAGTATCCTTAAAATCAAGTTCAACGATCTCCGGTACCTTGAAATTCTTTTTCATAATCTGTTCATCCTCTCTTCTCAAAATATTTACCGTTGTACCGGTATTATCCTATCATCTCGGGATCCTCTGCATTGAAGAACATGCAGCCGTCAGTCATCTCCTGGAACTCGATCGATCCGGCGTTCATGAGTTCATTTATCTTGTTCTGTGTGGTTGTCTTGATCTTAGTAACATTCTTTCCGTTACTGTTGATCGCAAGCAGTTTTCCAAAATCATCTGCCATAGTACCGAATTCTTTTTCAACGAATGCATATGAACCATTGGGAAGTAAATAAGCATCTACTTCTTTTGTCTTCAGCAGATCAGACCCATTGTAGAGAGATACATAATACGTACCTGCTGTTGGAATATGGACTTCCATAATGTTTTCATCTGCAAGGCCCTGTGCAGCTTCAGCGGTCTGTGTATTACCGTTCTCATCTGTTACCGTGAAACTATAACCGTCTGCCACAAGTTCAATGCTGTCCGCACCGATCACATATGCTGCAAGGTACAGCGAATCACTGTAATATCTGATCTTGAATTCACCCGAAGTGTTATCTGCTCCTGCCGTGAAAGTATTGTTCTCACCGTTAGCTTCCTTTGCCTTTTCAATAGCATAGATTCTCAGTTTTCCTTCGGAATCCGCCTTAACTTCGAATGAACATCTGATCGGAGTCAGAGCATAATCGTTAACTTTCTCAACTGCTTTGATGTAATACTTTCCGGCCTCTTTGATCGTCCAGCTTGCCGAACCATCATTAGATGTAGGTTTGGTTGATTTTTTTACGAGCTTGTATTTTTCTTTATTGCCATCCTTTGAAACATTCTTGTAAAGAGCAAGCTTTACACCACGCATTATTCTTTCGTCAGGGTTATCGCAACAAGTACCGTCAAAAGCTTTTACAGTAACAGTTACTTCGCTCGGCTCGGGTTCGGGCTCTGTATAGGGAATCTGGTGAACTTCAGCACCATTCTTGAAGCTCTTTGCAATACTGCTTCCTATGAGATCGCCGCCGCAAAGATTAACATTCGCATTCGGTGCAAGGACTGTACCAGCGAAAAGCTTTTCAATTCTAATATCTCCGGTCTGCTCACCAAAGTTCCAGATTACTCTCTTTGCATCTTCTCCGGCGCGGTCACCATCGTTACCATTAATATAGATCTTAGGAAGTGTTATATCCTTGCTCTTTTCAGGGAGGTTTGTAACATTAATATAGAGGTAGCTGTCCTTACCTAAATCGTAGATCTTTATATCATTGCTGCCGCAGGCAGTCAGATCTGCAAAGTCAACGTTCAGTACGTTAATCTTTTTGCTACTGTCACAGGTAATGCTGCGTCTGTTCTGAATATCATTATTTCTTTCATAATCAGCCCGGTTTCCCACAAATGTTACGCCTGTATCGGCATATCCTGCGATCTTACCTGCCGTAGCTCTCAGTGTAATAAATTCTTGATCTATGTCAATAAAGGGTTTCGTACTGCTTTCGTTATAGAATGTAAGCTCTTTTACATCTCCGGATTTGGAAAATTTTACTATCTTATCTCCATCAATGGCATAATGATCATTTCCCTCATTCTTTACTGAATAATTGCTTCCGACATAAACATCGATCGTCTCGGGGCAAGGCAGATTCTGTACTCCGTTTTCAATCATTTTTTTGGAATCACCGATCGTATGTGCTTCAGTTCCGGACAAGTCCTTAGCGAAGTTCTGAATGTAAAAGACCTTGCCGCAAGTAGTATGCATATCCTGCCAATTGATCAAATACTTACATGCAATATTTGCTTCGATGTGGCCGTTCTGATCGATCGTTTCCGCAAACACACCGAAATCTGCCGCAAGACCCAAAGTATTGTACGGATGCTCAGCCCGGTAAACAGGTGCTCCGTCTTCATAGCCTACATCGGCCAATGCACCTTTTACGCCAAAGGCCATGATCGCTACGAGTATTGCTGCAATAAAACCGACAACTTTTCTTCCCATATTTATAATCCTCCATAAATTATTTTCACTGAAACTTTTCCCGTGTAATAAATTTCTCAAAAAAAAATTTACTGCACACCGTTAATTTTTTCCGCTTGTTTAACGATATATTATAAAAGATACTTCTAGGATACATATCGTTAAAATATGTATCTAATTTTTAATTTTTTCGAGTAACTTTTCATATTGTTCCAATGTAGTGTCTTTTCCGTTCGGCCGGCCCACCACGATGACCCTGATATGCGATGCCAGCTGTGCTGCTAGCGAAACAGCCAGCGGATTGTTCCCATCAAACATGATGGAACGGTCAATGAAGAGATTGTCGATCAGGAGCTTCATCTTATCTACACCGCTTACTTCTACTACCTCAACAGCCGCTTCCGGAGCCAGAACCGCTATAACGCACAGCGCCTCCAGTTCTGCCGGTTCGCAGGAAAAATCTCCTTTGTACGGTAACAGGAACTTGTCTTTGTTCTCGGTAATGTGTCGAAGTCCTGTGGTATCGATGTTCTCCCGCTCCACAAGATCCGAGCAGAGCTTCGTTGCGGGAAACGCAGGATATGCAAGCGCGATGTCGGCGGTGCCGGCTACTGCCATCCTTCCGACCCCTGCGACCATCATATCGTCAGCCATCAATTGATGGCCATGCTCGAGGAACTGTCTGGCAAGCGAGGATTTCCCCGCTCCGCTGCCGCCCGAGATCATGATCGCCTT
>JAGCZE010000165.1 GCA_017960415.1 Lachnospiraceae bacterium | reverse complement strand
GCCGGAATCTTTTGCCAGATCGATGGCTGACTCGAGTTCCTTCAGATCGGATTGGGCATTGTCTTTATAGTTATTGGCCATATTCATCTGAAGACGTTCAATGATACCGTCAAGTTCCTTTTGTGCCTTACTTCTGAATAATCCCATTATGACGTCTCCGTTCCTCTGATTTCAAGTTTACATTTATTTAATTTTTTCTGTTTTATTCTTCTCCCACTCCTCGCGGGTGATCAGACAGGTGTATTCTCCCGATGTGATCCCGGTCCGCGGGTATGTGCGTGTACCTTTATCATTGATGCACTTCATTCCGATCCTGCGCATCACTCCGAAGGAAGCTGCATTATTGACATCGCACTGCGCGTATACCTTATCAATGCTCAGCTTTTCGAACGCGAAATTTTGTTTTTATCTCCGGTGTAAGGCGATTTGTCTTTATCTCCATGCTGTGGAGTTCTAATACTTCTTTGCAGGGCTTGACAGGCTCACCGGCAGATATCCTTTCTTCGACCAGTTCTCTGATCCTCGCGCACCAAGCATCGGTACCTGCGATATCCTCACAATAATCTCTCAAAATTCCGTCACATTCGGCAAGAGCCGCATCATATTGTTCTTTGGTAATATCTCCGGTGGCGTATGCCGCGTCAAGTTCATCCCTGTCGTCGATTTTTACGTCGCCTTCGGGAGTAAATATAACATCAAGGTATTTATCTGTATATGTCGCTATGCCGTATTCGTCGTACTCTATTCCTTCTGTAACATCCACATAGTAAACAGACGGCTGGTACCTGTTATCCGCAGGGATCGGATAATTATGACGCTCAGAATCATGAGTTCCTTCGGGAAAATACATGATCGTGATAAGTCTGTCTGTATTATCCGGAACCAGTTCGAGCCAGGTCATTCCCTCCCCGGTTACCTGAATTCTGCCTGCCTTTGGTGTCTCCCAATAATTGTTTTCTCCGTCAGTCAGCCTTATCAGACAAGCCATTCCGTGAAACAGCTCGTCATCTATTCTCATCTGATAATACGGATAATATTGAAAACCCCATCCGTCACGATTTAATCTTTTGTGTTTCATATCTTCCCCATTCACACCGTCCATTCAGTCCATTCGATGTGGTTGTATTGCATCACGTCGTCGGCCTTTTTCATGCCGATCTTCTCATAAAACGGGACTGCGCCTTCATTTGCGATCAGATATACGGCAATATCCTTCTCGCCGCCTGCCAGTTCATGTGCCGTTTTCATAAGTCTGGTCGCGATCCCCTGTCTTTCATAAGCCCTGTCTACTCCGAGGTCTGTAACATACAACCAATAGCTGTAATCCGTGAGCCCGAACAATACTCCGACTGCCAGACCCGATTCATTCCGGGCGATCAGGCTGATGGAAACATTTTTAACCAGTTTATTTATTCGTTCTTCAAAGCGCTCTTTTGGGTATTGCGACCCAAGATCCGTTCTTTTAAGAAAATCTATGTATTCCTCTGCAGAAATACGTTCTTCTTTTATCTGAACCCCGCCTGTTTTATCCGTCAAATCTCTCATCGCCATCTCGTATGATTCCCCTGATTGGAATTTGTACAATGTTGTATATAAAAAAATATCCGCATAACAAATCAATCTCGTAATGCCGCAAGCTGCTCCACTCCGGACTCCGTCTGATCTGCACCGGGATCCTGATTTGTCATTACAACAGAAATCTCTCCGGTCATATAATTCATCTTTATCATGGTCTGTCCGTTTTCTCCCCAGCCCTGCATTACCAGCGTGTCTTCGCCGCGCCTGAAAAGCCCAAGTCCCACCCGCGGAAAATTCGCTGTCGGTTTGATCATTTCCTGTGCTGATTCTCTGCGTAAGTATGAACTCCTGCCGTTTATCGCGTCAATAAATTCCTTTACGATTATCATAAGTTCTGCAGGCGTGCTCCATAAACCCGATGCCGCAAGATCCGGAACATGCGGGTACTTTCCCGGGATCAATGAGCCTTCATTGTCATATCCGGCGGCCATTTTATGATCTTTTTCCAGAAGTTCAATATTCTGCAACGAAGCAAAGAAGGTGTGTTTCAGAGATAATGGTGCAAACACATATTTTCCGACCACTTCTTCAAAACTGCACTGCGTGAGCTCCTCGATCATCAACTGCAGCACGCAGTAACCCGCATCGCTGTATTCAAACGAACTTCCGGGTTGCTTTTCTGTTGTGACCCGCCGATTATTATATGCGGTTCTGCCCTGCAGAATATCTATTAAACCGATCACGGAATCCTTACGGCGAAGTCCGTAAAATGAATCTTCCCCATCGATGATCCCTGCGGTGTGGCTGAGGATCGATCTTATCGTCGCATCGCTTTCCTTTCCGTCCGGTGTAAGCAGCTTCCACTGATGAAGATATCGGTTAGCAGGTTCGTCTATGTTCAGCAGATCCTGTTCCCAAAGCTTCATTACGGTAACAGCAGTAATGAACTTTGATATCGAACAGGCCGGAAATACAGTATCCGCCTCCACCGGGGTATCGTTTTCCTTATCGGCAAGCCCACCGTACTTCAAGGTTTCCCGTCCGGCTGCGTCCCTGTATGAGCAGCTTACTCCCGGAAACCGTTCATATATCTGCCGTTCGGGGCTTTCGGGACTCCGATTCATATATTCCCGAAGCGCCATATATTCCCGCTGATAAGAGCCTCTTTTTTCCTCGCTTACATCAGCATATGACTCATGTTTGGAAAACAGATCAATGGCATCCTTCAGAGGGATCCACTCCGGTTGAACTCCGCGGCGCTTTTCCACATCCGTAAGATTCATCTTCCCTTTTCCGGTTACTTCGCAAATAAAGAAATACCCTGAATAGCGGTATTCTTCATAAAACTCACTCATGAAAAGGAAGCTTCTGAGCGGACGGACAAGGTACCCCGTTTCTTCCTCGACCTCGCGGACCACGCACTCCTCAGGAGTCTCTCCTTCTTCCATCCCACCGCCGGGAAGTAGCCACCACCCTGAATTCAATTCATGGGTTAGTAGGATCTTTCCGTCCTGTACGATGATCGCCCTGCTGCCGTCCCGTGTTTTCGTATAGTTTTCAAACCGGTTCGTGCCCAGTATTTCTACAGTTTTCATGCCTTTGTCCTTTTTCCGTGAATCTTTAATTCTGCTGTAATCTTATGTATCCATTCCAATCTGAGCATAACTTATTACCCAAGCCTCTTCATAGGTTCGCCCCATGCTCCGAGGTCTCTGCCGTCATAACCCAAGTATGTTTTCGCCGTTGTCTTGATCGGTGCTATCCTCGAAAGCTTCCCGGCCACAGTTTC
>JAGCZE010000164.1 GCA_017960415.1 Lachnospiraceae bacterium | reverse complement strand
TCAACGATCGTATTAATGTCCCATAATATAGGATTAGGTAGAATAATTTACTTTACATAGAAATAGCACCGGATATTGTGATATACTTTATCCGGTGCTTTTTTATTTTGTAAGGTATGGGGTTATTTCCTATACATATATAATAGAAGTCCCTCAAACCTCGTAAGCGATGAATAATCGCACGGTTTTACAGTTTCAATTTTATATGCCATAATTCCTGTAGGAGCTGATCATTGTAGCAGATTGGTCCAATCAGGAATTGAATATATGGAGCAGTTCGCTCCAAAGCTTTCTTTCCACCGCATATGATTGCTCCAATAACTACAAGGAGAATGCCTATGCAGAAACCAAAGAAACGTAACGATGATGAATGGCTTGACATCATCACGAAATGCCGCACAAGCGGAATGTCGGATAGAAGCTGGTGCGCATCCAACGGGATTGTCCCGAGCACTTTTTACTACGCTATCAGAAGGCTCCAGAAAAAAGCCTGTATGATCCCGGAGCATGCACCGACACAGTTCCAGCCGGCGCAGGAAGTCGTGCCGATTGATCTCTATCAGCTTGATACTATATCCGGCGACAATAAATCCGATAACGGTTCAGATACTGCTACAGCAATACGGATAAACTGCCGTTCACTGAGCCTTGAGATCACAAACCTCGCATCCCGCAGCGTGATACATGAGACAATCGCATCGCTGCTGTCATTATGTTAGGCGATCTTTCCGGTGTGAACAAGATATTCCTGATCACCGGCAGGACCGATATGCGTAAATCTTTTGACGGACTTATGATGATAATCCGCGATACATTCATGCTTGATCCGTATGCGAATGCACTGTACCTGTTCTGTGGGCGTGACAGCCGTAAGCTGAAAGCGCTCCACTACGAGAAAGACGGATTCGTGCTCCTTTCAAAAAGGCTTGACGGCCATGGGCGTTTCCAGTGGCCGAGGAATTCTTCCGAAGCAAAACTGCTGACCCGTCAGGAATTCCGCTGGCTGCTTGAAGGCCTTTCCATCGATCAGCCAAAGGCCATCCAGATGGACAGCAGGCCGAAAGACTTCTGAATCCTTTGTGCAATTCGCTGAAAATAAAATATTTTTTAAGAGGCAAAATCCACTTGAAACGAAGAGTTCTCAACACTTCACAGGTTTATACCGCTACAGGCTGTTGCATACTGTTTCGGCCTGTTGCGGTATGTTGATAACCCTCCTGAAAAACACAAAAAACACTTGATTTTTCTGCTTTTCAGGGAAGTTATCCACAAAAAATCATTGTGCAAAATCACCATAGACACCTGCCGGCACATTTGCCAAAATGCTCGAAAAGCCTTATAATATAAGCATCAAACGAAAGGCGGGTGACGGGCTATGGCATTGTACGATGATAATACTGATAAAAAGGTTTTGATAGCTGTTATAGATCAGTTACAGGCCCGTATTGCCGAAATGGATAAAACCCTTGCTTCAAAGGATGAACTAATAAATGTCAAGGACAGCCTGATAGAAGCAAAGGATGCGATCATCAAAAGCCTCGAGACCAATGTCGCCGAACTGACAGCCGCAATGGCCAACCTTAAGGAAACGCTTGATGAATTCCAGCGCAGGTTCTTCGGCGTCTCCAGCGAGAAGACAAAGAATGCTCTTGCTGATGAAGACGAAGAAACAGGTGATGATCCGGTTCCCGAGATCAAAGTGAAGGAACATTCCCGCAAGCCCCGCAGACCCAAGAGATGCCGTGATGACATTTATGCCGCACTGCCCGTGAACGAAGTGAAGATACCTGTTCCTGAAAAAGCCCGTATCTGTCATGATTGCGGTGCAGAAATGAAGCACCTGGGATACAAGACCATCAGGGAAGAACTGAGGATGATACCTGCTAAATTCTTCCGGGCAAAGCTTATGGCAGAGACTATGTTCTGTCCTTGCTGCCGCGAAGAGGATGATGCAACTATAGTCACAGCAGAAGTGCCTAAAGCGCTGTTGCCCCACAGCCCTGCTTCACAGTCAACGGTTACTGAAGTAATGTACCAGAAGAGCGGCCTTCACATACCTTTTTACAGGCAGGAGCATGAATGGGAACAGAAAGGATGCCCCTTGCCGAGAGAAACGGCAGCCAACTGGTATAACACCTGTGCGCTTGAATATTTACTGCCTATATATGATGCACTCCATGCTCAGCTTGTTCTGAGAGAAGTGCTGCACATGGATGAAACACCGTGCCAGGTACTGCATGAAAAAGGCAAGACAGCTACATCAGAATCATATATGTTCATATATACGACAGGTTCGGATGGCCTGCCTCCGATGACACTTTATGATTACTGCAGCAGCAGGCATGGCTACCATGCCGTTGAATTCCTTAAAGGTTTCAATGGCAAGGCACACTGCGACGGGTATCAGGGATATCTCCAGCTTGAGGATGTCTTGCTTATCTGCTGTCTGGCTCATGCCAGGAGAAAGTTCTTCGAGGCTGTGCCTGCGAACCGTAAAAGGAAGCTTCGCCTCCTTGATATAAACTCGGAACAGGAAATCCCGGAGCCTGATACCGAGCAGCTTGATGATCCGGGCGTTACTCCCGGAGAGAAAGGAGTCATCTACTGCAACAGGCTCTTTTATCTCGAAAGGAAGTACAAGGATCTTACTCCTGACGAAAGGAAAACCAAGCGTCTGGAGACAGAACCGCAGATATGGGCATCGTTCTGGGAATGGATGGATACCCTTAACCCGGCTGGAGGCAGTAAGCTCGAGACGGCGGTGAACTATGCCCAGAACCATCACGACAAGCTGATGAACTATCTCCAGGACGGACGATGTGAAATCTCTAATAACCGTGCAGAACGGAAGGCTAAGGTCTATGCGACTGGAAGAAAGAACTTCCTGTTCCACGATACCGAGGACGGAGCTAAGGCAAGCGCCATAGTCCTGAGCCTCATAGATACTGCAAAATCAAACGGACTAAACGTGTACCAGTATCTCTATACGCTTCTACTGTATATGCCGGACTACAAAAACGAGCCCGCAGGTATAGAACAGCTGTTGCCATGGAGCGATTTCATCAAGGAGCACTGTTCAGGCCTCACAGATACAGAAAACATAACTCCCGAGAATAAGCCCGACCTGCTGTCGGGTAAAAAATGAATCTCAAAACCGGGAGCTGATTAGTGTACACGTGCGATTATTAATCGCTTACCTTTTATAGATAATGTTGCTACAGTTCTTATGATTGCTCCTGTAGGAATGGCTGTCTGTAAGAAATTGAAGATGAATCCGACAGGTATGATACTTTCTATTGCAGTATCTTCTAATTTGCAGGGAGCGGCTACACTTGTAGGTGATACAACATCAATCATGCTTGGAGATTATGCCCGTATGAATTTTCTGGATTTCTTTTGGATGAATGGGCGTCCGGGAATATTCTTCGCAGTTGAGCTAGGTGCTTTGGCTACGGTTCCTGTAATGATGATTTTGTTTAGAAGATGCAAAGAGCCTGTTTCGACATCTGAAAGGACTGTTGTAAAAAATTATATTCCTACAGTCGTACTTGTTCTTATGGTGATATTACTGATTACAGCTTCTTTTATCCCTAACTTACCGGATACAATTAATGGCATAATATGTTGTGTATTAGCGTTTGTAACGGCAATTATAGATCTGATTCAAACGAAAAAATCTGATGGAACTATAGCAGCAGTTAAGAATTTAGATTATGAAACATTAGGACTGCTTTTAGGACTGTTTGTAGTCATCGGTGGACTAACTAAAGTTGGTATTATCGATGATTTTGCTGATTTGATTGTTAAATTTGGTGGTAACAATATTTTCCTGCTATATACGATAGTAGTATGGGGGTCAGTGCTGATTTCGGCGTTTGTCGACAATATTTCATACGTTGCTACGATGCTTCCGGTACTTACGGCTGTTACTGCTTCGCTCGGAATAGAACCATATCTTTTATATTTTGGTTTGCTGTCCGGAGCTACATTGGGAGGGAATATTACCCCAATAGGAGCATCAGCAAATATAACGGCAGTAGGACTTTTAAAGAAAGAGGGGTATAATGTCTCTTTTAAGGAATTTATGAAAATAGGAGTACCTTATACTTTGGTAGCGGTTCTGACAGGATATGTTTATTTCTGGTTAATATGGTCATAATAAAGTACACACTTTTTATAATTCTCCATCAATTGTTTTCACATTAAAAAGCAAGTATGCAAAGATGTACAGAACACAGGTAGGGTAAAAAGGAAAAACCTCTAGGATCAAAATCTTAGGGGGATTTGTAATTAATTCATAATAGAATATCAAGAAAAATATTTATTGAATAAAAAATATCCTTGAAAAAATTGAATTAT
>JAGCZE010000014.1 GCA_017960415.1 Lachnospiraceae bacterium | reverse complement strand
GTAAACAGCCTTATATGTAAGGTTTTTTATTACTTATGCATATTTTCAATGGTTGTGCCTTTCCAGATGATAATGTATACACTGGCAAGGACTGCCGATAAGTTGCACCTTAATACGCCTTTTACGATTCCTGTTGTTTATCTGGGAGTCGGGGCCGGGATGGCTGTTTTCATGTTTTCAGGTTTTGTGAGATCCGTACCGGTGGATGTCGAGGAAGCGGCTTCTATAGATGGCTGTGGTCCCATAAAGACATTTTTCTGTATAGTGATACCCATGATGAAGCCTACACTTATATCTGTAGGAATACTTGAGATCATGTGGATCTGGAATGATTATCTGTTACCCATGCTTGTGCTTGACATTACGGAATACAGGACTATACCGATACATGTCCAGTATTTGAAGGGCAGCTACGGTACAGTTGATCTGGGAGCCACTATGGCTTTGATATTGCTCAGCATCATTCCGGTGATCATTTTCTATGTGTCCTGCCAGAAGCACATTGTGGAAGGAGTGGCTGCAGGGGCAGTTAAGGGGTAAGAAAAATATGGTTTTTTTAGCAGATTTATCTCAACTTGATGCCGCGGTGGATCATGTCCGCAATGAACTGAAGAGGAAAAAGATCGCTTCCCGCGAAGCAGTACGGGCATCGCTGATCGCGGAGGAAGTATTCAGGGTAATGACCGAGTGTGCCCGGGATCGTGAAGATAAGATATCGGTATCCGTTATATCCCGATTGGGAAATACCGGTATCCGTATAAGCGGAAGAACCGGGGATCATCGGGATCGTTCCGTCAGACGTTATAACACCGTTTCTGAGATCCGACATGCTGAAGATCATTTTTATGGCAATAATGCTGGGAATAGCCTGTGGTGCCCTGTCGGACAGGATCAAAGTCTTAAAGGACTTTTTGACCGATGCATATATGGTTGTTGAAAAGATCACACAGATCATCATCCGGGTAATGCCTTTTGCGATCTTCTGCTCGATGGCAAAGATGGTCATTTCAATGGATGCGTGTACTTTGCTGTCGGTATTTTCATGGGTTCCTGTAACATTTGTGGCAAATGTTGCTACCGGTAATGTAACGGGGCTGGGTGCGGTTACTCTGATCGTGGCGAAAAAGGAAAAAATGTTGAACATGGATATTTACAATAAGTGAACTGTCCGGTGACGGATGTCTGCTGCATACACAAATTGCAATATTAGATTGATAATACAACTATTGATAAAATAATTTTTGAAATTATGGTTTTTACATATTAAATCTTGACATAATGAACTTTTGTGATTATAATAATAACAGTCAGTTGTATATTTCGGTGAAATACTGATCGGACTTATGATCGTTGCAGGTATATTTGTTCTGTTATCAGCCATCGTTGCCCTGGTTTTATCGCTTATCTCACTGATCGTTGATTTTGCGGTAAATACATCCGTATCTACAATCCTTGACGGTTCGGCCGCTATTGTGATCGCCATAGTTATATTCTGGTGTGCAAATACCATTCGCAAGAATGCATAAGTCAGATAACAGACTCATATGAAGAATGATTTGTGAGTAAATGATTTGTGAGTAAATGACTTGTAGGTAAATGACTTGTGAGTTATGAAAGTCTGTAATGATACCCCGCCTGGTGAGAACCGGGAGGGGTATTTGTACAATAAGTGAGATGACCTGCCGGATCGGGCCGAGTCAGCTTACGATAATAAATGAGGCAATGATCTCGTTCACAGGGGAGGATGATCAAAAAGGGAGAAAATAATAAAATTGATAATTCCGTAAATGAAGTCCAAGAAGTTAATGAAAGATAATGACCGGATAGGAAGGGAGACGCTTAAAATGAGAAAATTATTTTCAAAACTTGTTGCTATGCTGACTGTTGTAGCAATCCTCGGAACTGTGATCTTTACATATCCCGTTAGTGCTGCAGCGAAGGATAAGAACACGGAAGCTTCGATCGATGAACGTGTAGACAGGCTGATCTCGGGTATGACTACTGAGCAGAAGCTTGCTCAGATGATGATCGTTTCGCTGCGTTCGGGCGGTAAGAATACTACGGCAGCGTCCAAATCATATGAGAAGATACTGAAAAAATACGATTTTGGCGGCTTTATACTGTTTGCCGGAAGCATCGTGGATACGGAACAAACGGTAACCCTGATCAGAAAATGCCAATCTGCGGCGATGAAATCCAAGAACGGGATACCTATGTTTGTATGTGTTGATCAGGAAGGCGGTCTGGTTAACCGCGTATCATTCGGTACCACTTCATCAGGTAATATGGGTCTCGCAGCGACCTCAGATGTGACTTTGACCGAAGAGAGCGCGGATATGCTGGGTCAGGAAATTGCAGCGCTCGGTTTTAATATGGATTTTGCCCCGGTATCCGATGTTAACAATAATCCGAATAACCCGATCATTGGCACAAGATCTTTTTCTGACGACCCTGAGATGGTTTCCGAACATGTGACCGCATTTATTAGAGGGCTGGGCAAGAACAATATATCGGCGGCCTTGAAGCATTTTCCCGGACATGGCAATGTTGATACCGACAGCCATACCGGTCTGCCTTTATCAGAACTTACACTTAAACAACTCAAGGCATGTGAGCTTATCCCTTTCCAGGCGGGTATAGATGCAGGCGCTGATATGATCATGACAGCGCATATCCAATTTCCGAATATTGAGAAGAATACATATGTATCAAAAGCAGACGGCAAGAACGTATATCTGCCTGCAACACTTTCACGTACGCTTATGACAGATGTTCTGCGTAAGGACATGGGATATAACGGCGTAATAGTGACAGATGCGATGGATATGAGCGCCATAACCTCTCATTTTGATGCGATAGATGCAGCAGTACTTGCGATCAATGCGGACGTTGATATCCTTCTGTGTTCAATAGATGTTTACAAAGATAAAGAGATTAATACATTACCTGACGTTGATGCTTATATGCAGAAGCTTCTTGCGAGAGTGGAAGCGGGAGACATAAAAGAAGAAGAACTCGATGATTCCGTTGCCAGGATCCTGAAGCTGAAGATCAAGAACGGAATAATGGATAATACCTTGTCTGTTTCAAAGAAAAAGCAGATAGCCCGGGCCAAAGCGGTTGTAGGAAATGCTGAACATCATAAAAGGGAATGGGAGATCGCACAGCAGGGGATCACATTGCTTAAAAATGATGGCAACATGCTGCCTTTGGACGGTAAGAACGGAAAGAAAACACTGATCCTGATACCGAGTGATTACCGTCGTCCTGCAGTGGAATATGCGGTTACGAGGCTTGAAAAGGAGGAACTTGTAAATCCTTCCGATATAACGATCCTTTCTTACAGTGGTGCTGCCGCTGATGACCGGGATATCCTGAAGGCGGTAAAGAAGTCAGACAGAGTTTTGATATTATCACAGTCTGCGAGCAAGAACGCATTGCTGACCAATGTGATAGAACAGGTTAATAAATCCAAAAAACAACAGGCAGCGCTCTTAAGTCTTGGTCTGCCTTACGATGTTGCCTGCTATCCGGATGCAGATGCGGCAATGTGCGCTTATAATTATTCCGGCAGCGCTCATGATGCAGAAGGCAATGGTCCTTTCAATCTGAATGTTGCGGTTGCAGTATGCTCAGCCTTCGGGCAGAGTATTCCTCAGGGAAAACTGCCGGTAAATATTCCGAAGCTGACAGTCGATGCGAACGGAAAGAATGTTTATTCCGAAGAACTGTTATATGAAAGAGGTGCGGGGATAAGCGGTCTGGCATCCTGGACCCGGAATTCGGCTGTTGCCGGTGAGTTGAAGGCATACGTTGAAGCTGTTACAAAAATAAACGGAAAGGATTTTATTCCTGAAGAAGACAGGATTGCAGTATTTGATCTTGATGGGACACTGATGTGCGAAACATATCCCCGGTGTTTTGAATATATGGTATTTACGGACTATGTATTGAACAATCCTGACTATACACCATCGGAAGAGGTTAAGAACGTAGCCCGGGAGATACTGGATACGGCATGGCAGGATAAACCCCAGGGGATCAGCACGAGACAGGCGGCGATGGCAGCTGTCGCATACAAGGGTCTTACCCCGGCAGAACTTGAAGAATATGTGATAGGATTCATGGATTCCGATGCCGAAGGTTTTACAGGAATGAAGCGGGGCGATGCATTCTATAAGCCGATGGTCGAAGTAGTCGATTATCTGCGGGACAACGGCTTTAAGATATACATTGTAACTGCTACAGAGCGCAATATCGTTCGTGCGATCGTCAAAGATACTCTTGGGATCGCTCCTTCAAACGTCATAGGCACAGAATATGGGTATACCGCAACAAACCAGGGTAATGCGGCAGATACGGATTATACCTTTACGAGCGGCGATAAAGTTGTTTTTGACGGTAATTATTATGGTGAAAATGCTAAGATGAGCAAGGTGGATGCCATTGTGCGTGAGATCGGGCAACAGCCGGTACTCGCTTTCGGCAACAGCTCCGGAGATACCGCGATGTGCGTTTATACCATCACAAACAACCCGTACCGCTCGCTGTCATGCATGGTAATGGCAGATGATGAAGTAAGGGAATGGGGCGATGAAACAGATGCTGCCGGGAAACGCGGTACATACGAGAAGTTAGGTATAAAATGCATTTCCATGAAGAATGATTTTGCAACAATTTACGGAAATGCTGTAAAAAAAGACATTAAGGCTCCTACAAAACAATAAAGAATAAGCCCCTGCTCGATATCCGATCGAAGGTTAGGAGGATTGAAGGAGATGGACAATCATATGAAAAAGAAAACGATAATGGCAGTTCCAAAGGTTTGTTTTATAGGTGTTGTTATCGCATGTATACTTGGCATAGTTTTCGTTTTGATTTACGGGTATAACAGGATACACATGACAAACCATTTCCTTTCGGATGTGTGCTTTGGAACACTCATCACCTATCTTATTTTTTCAGTGATAAGCACTGCTTTCGAAAAATCGAGGATATGATGTATTCAAGCTTTTTGACAGGTTCACAGATGGACTTAAAAAAGCGGCTATATAGCTGACGTGGGATTTATTGAATATGACATCTGAGATCTGCGGGATAAGTCAGGCCACTCTGTACCAGTATTACGGTCCATACCTGAACGATTAAACGTAAGTCCCAAACCGAAAATTTAAGAATCCATAAATGCCCCATATCAGAAACAGGGAGCCCTGCCATCAATCATATGATAACAGGACTCCCGTTTATTACATATTCATATATTCAGATTATAGAAGATCTTTTTTGGCTCATTTCACCGTTACTTTTACCTTCACGCCCAGACCGTTCCTTGAATAAACCCAGATGTAGCAGGTACCCTTTGAAATGCCGGTCACTATGCCATCCTTGCTGACTGTCGCGATGGACTTGTCGGTGGACAGGTATCTGAACTCTGCAGCATGAGCGTTGGAAAGCTGTTTCTTCTTAGAATCAGCAAGTATCGTTGTGGCTTTGATCTCAAATGTATTCCCGACCTTAACTGAATACTTGCTCTTTTCAAGTTCGATCGAAGAAGCATTTGTGCGCTTCTTATTCTCGTTTCCGACCACGTGTGCCTTGATCGTCTTGGCTATCAGCTTCTTCTCGCCGTCTATAGTCCGGTATGCAGCAACATAAACCTTGAAATTCTTTGAGAAGTCGATCTTGGCTCCGTCAAGCTTCTTAAAGCTGAATGTCTGTGAACCGTCGGTTATGGTCTTGATGAGTGAATAGGTTCCGCCGCAATATGTAGCATATACCGCATACATATCGGCATCTTCTACTTCTCCCCACTCTGCTACGACTTTCTTGCCTGACTGGTAAACCTTAAATGCCGAGTTGATATCGATCTTGCCCTGCGCCTTTTCCTCTTTGGTTACTGTATCCACTGTTGCAGGAACAGGTTCGGGTGTAGGTGTTGCCGGAGCTTCCTCAGTCTTCCACTGTGCGTAGAGCGTGATATCAGTCGAAGGAGAGATATCATCCTTATCGTCATAAATGACTCCGCTACCGTCAGCATTGGTACTCCAACCCTTGAAGATATATCCGTCACGCTTGAAGGAATTGGCAGGCAGTGTTGTCGCGCCGGTAACTGTCTTTGAAGACATTGTTCCGGTTCCGCCGTTTGCATCGAATGTGATCGTATAAGTTATCGTTGCCGGAGTTGACGGAACATAAGGTGCATAAGGTGTTGAAGGGATCTCATTCCACTTCGCATAAACAACAGTGTCCGTAGCTACGGTATCTGCAGAGAAATCCCATGCGTTCGTGCATGAAGCTTCCTTATACCATCCTGCGAATGTATAACCGCTTCTTGAAGGATCAGCCGGTTTTGTAACTTTTGCGCCGTCTCCTACAACACTCTGGGTAACCTTTCCGGTCTGCTCGTCAAATGTTACCTGCCAAGAAGCTACTGTCGAATAAGCTACCGAATAAGTCGAGAAATATCTTGAATAAAGATATATCTTGTTATTTGCGGTGTCAACATAGAAGGTGCCGTCCGTATAAGGCTCCGCTGCAGGCTTGGCCGACAGTTTCTCAAATACGGTTGCTGTTCCTTCATGCTCACGGATGATGACAGGGTTATACTTGCCGGTAAGGTCATATGACAGCACTATCTCAAGTACTCTCTCAACATCATGGATCTCTGTATCGACCGTATTTCCGTCTGTGGTAACCTTCTTAGTAACTTCCAGCTCAAGGTATTCGGTTGATACATTTGTGCTTTCAACATCAGCAAATGTGATCGCGATAACATTTTCGATCTTCTCCGCTACCGCTTCTTCAACTTTGTCCTCAGAAACGGGTTTGACCGTAAGCTCTACTTCCACGATGGCTTCATCCTGTTCCTCGGTAAAGTCGGACAGGTTCTCGCATTCTACGTTGGTTACTGCAGTCTCGACAACTTTTCCCTCATTGTCTTTTGTTTCCTCAATTACAACGTTTGTGACCTTATTGGCGATAACTACAGTAATACATACGGCGTCCAAATCGTTATAATTGGCATCTCCTACAACCTTATACCATACATAATAGGTTCCGATATCTGCAGCTGTTGGAATGGTTGTGGCCCAGCCGGTTACGGGCGCGTCTTCCGCATTTTCACTGAGAACATAGTAGATGGTTCCGCCCTTTGCCGTGCCTGAAGCAACCAGTGCCTGTGCAGACTCAGTGTACGTCAAGTCTCTGGCAACGGGTTCAGAAACAGCCGGAGTACCCTTTGTGATAACAAAGTCCGCCTGTGCAAACCCATAAGCGTAATCTCCTGATCCCTCAATATATGCAAACACGGTATATGTTCCAGGCAATGTAGGCACGGTTTCAGTTGAAGGATCTTCAGAGTCCTTCAATGCGTATTCGAAAGAAACTTCCCCGTTTCCGGTATTACCTGTAACGACAGGCGTATTCGGCGTATCGCCATATGCCCAGCCTTCCAGTGTAACGGTAGGATTGATCCCGATCTTTACGGGACCGATCTTTCCGGATTCTAATCTGTTTCCGCCTTTATACATCTCATACCAGAGGTATTTTCCAAGGTCAGCTTCCTTGACTGTGTATGAAGATGAAGTTGCATTGGTAATAGCTTCACCCCTTACTACTATTATTCCATCCTCATCCTCATCTTCATCGGCATAGAACCACTGCCATGTAAGTCCTTCAATCCTTTCCGGGTCAGTGATAACGGTCAGGGTGTTGCCTACCAGCGCCTCTTCCATTCGTTCCAGCCCGAAAATGCCTGTGGTGTACCGGAACAGCGCGGGCTCGCCGGGTAAGGTGTTGGCAGTTTCCTTAGTCCTTGACCAGATATCGTATTCTGTTGCAGCGCTCAATCCAGTATACAGTATTGCACCATGCTGCTCATCCAGTTCCTGTGCTTTGGACCAATCCGGCTCTGCTCCCTTGTTGACCAGAACGTATTCCTGGCCCTCCACAAGATTCAGATGATATTCATCACTGTGGCAGGAAATTGTCAGTTCAAAGCTCTTACGATCCTCCGAGGGCGCCTCAAAATACATATGAGCCGGAACTGCCTGAGCACCCGGAGCTTTGGCTATAGATGTCTCTACACATACTGCCTGCAAATCGTTATGATCTTCATCACCCTTTACAATATACCAGACATAATAGGTTCCGGCATCGGTTGCGGTAGGGATGGATGTGTTATCAAAAGTATACGCCTCCGCAGCCGGCTCCTGATTTGCTGTAGTAACAGCGTATATCATCGTGCCACCGCTTGCCGTTCCTGCGTTGATGAGTGACTGCGCTGAACCATTGTATGTCAATGTCTTAGCCGTCGGTGCTGTGGTTACGGCACTATCTGCCTTATTGACCGTCAGTTTAACCTTGCACTCTGCTGCGCCGTAGTTCTCGTCTGTCGGGGTGAATACGACATCATATTCCGTATTCTGGCTGTCAGAAACGGCGGGAGCAACTGTAGAATCCTTCCAAGCGAAACCGCCTGCCACACTGCCTGTACCTCCGGTCAAAGTGCAGTCTGCCAGCGTCTGACCATAGGTAATATCAGAAGGCGTAGGATTTGCTATGATGGTCGTTGTCGCTTGGGCAATCTCATAATCTACGCTTGCGGTCTTTTCCTCCACTGTAATTTTTGCCGTATACTTGCCCGCATCTGTAGGAGCGGTCGTGTTTTCCTCATAGGTCGTACCATCTCTACCGATGTACTTGATGTCCGTCGCTGCAACGTTCTTGTTGGTTGCGGTTTTGAAGTCGGACAACCCAGTCAGGGTTGCCGCTGCGCTGATGCCATCGCCAGACTGACCATAGGTAGTCAGTGTAGGCTTCACTAGGATCAGCTTGGCGACGTGGTCACTGCCACCTTCCGTGGTTGGAGGAAGTGAGCAGCCGTTCGCCTTACAGGTAGCCGTGATGGTTGCACCGTTTGCAGTATACGTAAAGTTATGCTCATGAGAAGAAAAATAAATCTTTTTTAATGTCTCTGCAACTTCCTGAGCTTCATTAACTGCCTCGATAGTAGTTTCTCCTTCGGTGCCTGCTACATTTGTCCATCCTTTTCCGGATAGTTTATTTAACAATTTGCCGCTGATTGCTTTTCCTGAGCTACTTATGGTTACAGAAATAACATTTTCATCAATTGTAATAGTATCATTTTCGCCATACCACCCGGCTGATATACCATTCTCCTCACCAGAGGCAATAACTGTACCTCCGGTGATACTAATATCATCCATAGTATAAATACCAATACCACTATCGTCATCGGTTGTTCCGATGGCATTAACTGTACCTCCGGTGATTGAAACCCCCTTTTGTGTATTAATGCCATTTCTCCCATTTGCTGTCACTGTTCTACTGATAACGGTAACCGTACCATAATTTGTATCGACAGCGTTTCCCCGAGAGGCCACAACCTCAATCTCTCCACTACCGGAGAAAACGATATTACCCACAGATGCATCGGTATTAGTGTTAGTAAAAGCAGTTATACCATTGTAATATGTCTTTATGGAAAGTGAACCTTCTCCGGTAAATGTGACATCAGCCGCTATATCGTCTGGGTCTCTTGTGATATATATTCCGTAATCAATTCCTGTATATCTATTAAATTCCAAGTATCCTTCTATAGCATTTTCGCCCTCCAGATTAATTGTTAGAGGGTCTGACCCAGTGTATTTGATTCCATATTCAATCTCAGAATCTCCATTTGAAACGGTGAGATTGTACCCATTCAAGGTCAGGGTATGTGTGGAGTCATCGTAGCTCGCCTTATAGTCTCCGTCTATATTACTCGCATTTTCACTCGTCACCTGCACGCCGCCTATCCAAAGGGGATACTTTACTTCCGCAAACGTATAATACCATCCATTATTTGTCGCACCGGTGGTTATTTCCGCCACCTCAATGACTTTATACTTTAACCCACCGGGAAGTGGAAAAGATCCGTTTTGCTCTACAGGGTTATATTCTTCATTTGATGTTGGAGCAATATCAGCAATTGCATAAAATGCTTTTTTATCTTTATCATTTGTTAAAGTGATAGATTGTACCGTAGTATCAAGTATATCATTCAGTACTAAAGTACTGAGATTTTGATTCGTAGTGTACGTCTCTGCATGTGCCGTCAACCCCATCCCTGGCATCAGCCCGACAGCCATCGCCAGCGTGAGCAAAAAGCTCAGCAGCTTTCTTCCTAATTTTCTTTTTTTCTTCATTCAAAATTCCTCCTTGAAATTATTTTTATATAAAAAGACCGCCGAACCTGACAGGGTATAGTAACCCCGTCAAGTAAAGCGGTTATCCATCTCGAATATATTCAGTTCTATATGTCCATCCGCAGCCGAATAGAAAAAGCGCAGAGTTATCCTCTGTTCTGTTCTGTAAATCATTTGATTTTTATCCATATTTGTCAAGCCCTTGTTTTTGCAAATTTAGCCGAATTGTATTAATTTATCCGTAAATCAAATTCACGTTTTCGAAAGGAAATTAAGTATTTACAATATATCATATATTCATAAATAAGCAAGTAAAATGCACATTTAACAAAAGAAAACCGCCGGATATGCAAATATGTTTTTACATATCCAACGGTCTAGTTATTTGGAATAATTCCGTATTGCAACATTTCAATTTCGCCCTCAACAGTTATCATGTTGCTGGCTTTTTTTACTGTTAAACCTGTCTATTGAAGGACTAACAGGTTTTTCTGAACTTCCAGAATAAGTTCTAAGGGATAGTTGCAAAAATCCGCTATTTCTTTCGGTT
>JAGCZE010000163.1 GCA_017960415.1 Lachnospiraceae bacterium | reverse complement strand
GAAGAGACTATCATCAACGATAAAGACATCGGCTCTCTTATCATCGGTAAGAGGTCTGATATCCTTGTTTATGATATTTGCTGCAAGAAGAGAAGTAAATCTGAGCCAATTTGTTTTCACTGAGTTCAGAAAACGGTAAAAAGTGTTCTTTGAGAAGCTTTCTTTGAAAGAACCCGTTCGTTGTTGCATGTACATACTGCGACCGATAAAAACATTGCCAAGCTTATAACGCAGAAGAGAAATGGCCGGAACTCCTTTTTCTTTGGTTCCGTTACATTTCTTAAGGATTGTTCCGACTTTGTGTTTAGAAAAAAATCTCTGAATACAATCAAGTAATACTACCTCTTCGGAACTATTCTGTGATATAATGGACATGGCATAAATCCTCTCTTTGTATTTTGGTTTCTCGTCAATTCCATTATACCATAAGAAAGGTATTTATGCCTTATTTATAGGCTAAAATATTGAATTTTCAAGGTTCGTCACACCTTATTGGTGTGGGAAGTTTGAGTTAGTGAATAATACAGAAATATAAACAAATTATAAAATATTAGCACTCACTATTGACGAGTGCTAATAAAGGTGGTATAACATAATCAGCATCAGGGAAGAAAGGTTTGGATGAGCTCAGATATCATCCGCTAAAGACCACAGACAAGTAACTGATGAATATAAGTACATAAAGGAGGAATGACTTATGTTGATGCCCAGTATTTTTGGAGAAAATTTATTTGATGACTTTTTTGACGGTTTCGCAAGACCTGTAAGACGTAACGAAGGCGGTGCTCCCGTAAGGAATGACCTCATGAAGACCGATATCAAAGAGACCGAGACCGGTTTTGATCTTACGATCGATCTGCCGGGATATAACAAGGAAGATGTCAAGGCAGAACTTAAGGACGGTTATCTGACCATATCCGCAACTCGCCAGTCCAACAAGGAAGAGAAGGACGAGAAAGGCCGCTACATCCGCAGAGAGCGTTACAGCGGTTCATGCAGCAGATGCTTCTATGTGGGCGAGGACGTAACCGAGCAGGATATCAAGGCCCGTTTTGAGAACGGTACCCTTCAGCTGAACGTTCCGAAGATCGAGAAGAAACCCGAGGAGCCCAAGACCAAGCTGATCTCGATCGAGTGATAACAGAGACCAAAATGCCGATCTTGACCAAATGATGGCAGAGACCAAAATGCTGATCTTGGTCGAATAATGGCAGGGATCGCAATGTTGTTTTCGATTTCTGCCCAATAACATGAAATAATACTTCAACAGGGACCGACTTGTGTTATGCAGCCGGTCCCTGTTATATTATTTTTTTCTGTTGTCCGTTTTTACGTTAGTTCTCTTCTACTAAGTTCAGTTTTTTTGTTCCTTGGTTTTTTTTTACCCAATTACAGGCTGTTTTTGCTTCTTCTTAAAATCAACCCCCGGTTATCTCCTCTCCGTCTTCAGGCAGCTTCCTGAAGAATGCGATCACCATCGGGAATGTCACAACTCCCGAGAGTACATCCGCGGCCGCCTGGGCACACTCGATGCCGACAAGGCCGAACAAACGGCTCAGGATCAGTATCATCGGTATAAAGAACAGCCCGCTGCGCAGAAGTGAGAGGAACGAAGCCTTAAAGCCCATTCCGATGCTTTGGAACAGCATCGTGCCGCTCACAGCTGAAACCATGAACAGCAGCGAGATCGACTGATATCGGAGTGCCTTGGCACCAATCTCAATAACATCAATATCGTCCCTGAACTTCGAAACGATCCACGGAGCGAAAAAAAACCCGAACAGACCGACAATACACAGCAGGATCGTTCCGAAAACAACGGTGAAGAAATATGCTTTTCTTGTCCTGCTGTACTTTTTTGCTCCGAAATTGAATGCCGAAACCGGCTGGAAGCCCTGACAGATTCCGAGGCCCACACAGAACATAAAACCGATGACTCTTGACGAGATACTCATTGCCGCTATCGCAACATCACCGTAAGGTTTGGCTGTGGTATTCAATACCATGGTGGAAATGCTGCCAAGCCCCTGTCTGATCAGGCTCGGAAGTCCCGTTACGAGGATAGCCGGTACGATCTCTCCGTTGATCCTTATCAGCTTCGGATCAAACCGGCTCTGTACCTGTTTGCGCAGGAAAGGCATAAACAGTATTACCGCGCCGATATACTGGGAAACAGCTGTTGATATGCCCGCTCCGGTTACCCCCAGGCCGCATATTCTGATCAGGATATAATCGCCGAGCATATTCAGCAGACCGCCCGACACAAGTCCGAACATCGCAAATGATGCCTTACCCTCATATCGCAGGATATTGTTCATAATACAGCTTGCTACCATTGCGGGCGCTGCGATCAGGATGAACCTGCTGTATTCAATTGAGTAGGGCAATATGGTTTCGGTGCTTCCAAGCAGCCTCATGAAAGGTTCCTGGAATGTCAGACCGAATACCAGTATCATGCTTCCGGCGCATAATCCGAGAAACATGCTTGTTGAGGCATATATCCGCGCTTTTTCCACATCCCTCGCACCCAACCTTCTGCTGATGTTGCTTCCCGCGCCATGCCCAAACATGAACCCGAAGGCCTGTATCACGCCCATAAGCGCAAAAACAACGCCGATCGCACCACTGGCGCTGTTATTGATCTCACTGACAAAGTACGTGTCAACAAGGTTGTAAATACTTGTCACAAGCATGCTGACCGTAGTCGGAAGTCCCAGCCGCATGACCAGCTTCGGTATGGGCGTTTCCGTCATTTTCTTGTATTGTAATTCAGAACTGGTCATGTAGAAAATTATACCACTAAGCAGGCATCAAAAGTATTATAATTGTCTCATGATTGAATATGAATTGATTAGAAGTAAAAGAAGATCCATCTCCATAACCGTTAAGGCCGACGGACGCGTAATCGTCAGAGCACCTCTTCTTGCTTCGGT
>JAGCZE010000162.1 GCA_017960415.1 Lachnospiraceae bacterium | reverse complement strand
GCTGAATTTTTCAGATCCGTGGGCGTGACGGTAACTACTCTTACATTGTAATTCTTACGATCCTCACCGATACCGGCAAGAGTCAGTTTGGGACGTGCTTCCTCGGCAAATACGGGAGCGACGAGGCTGCCGCCTTCATCCTTGCTTCCGGTATCGATCACAACACCGTATCCGGCACCAAGTGAGTAACCGCTGAGGCCTTCAATATCGTTTGTTGCTTCGGAAGGTTTATTGGGATTCAAAGTAATGGTATACTTAGGTCTTTCCGAGGTTCTGATCCACTTCGCGTACAGGACAAAGGTCTTTTCTTCCGACGGATTGGCCGAGCGATGAGCTTTCAGGTAGGCCAGATCGAGTTGGTAGATATCCTGGATATCATTTGTATAATGACCTGCGCTGTATTTGAATTCAGCATCAAAATACCAGCCTGCGAACTCATAATCAGATGATTCCGCACCGTTTTTGGAACATTTCGGAACAGGAAGCTTTATAGCTTCGTACTTGATTTCTTCCTGCGCGGGAACACCCTCCGATACATAGACCGGGTTTCCCTCCTCATCATACTTGTCTTTCTTGTAGTATCTGCGACCGTTGATGGCAATATCCGTAACCGTAGTAATATCTTCGGGGCTGAATACAAGCTGATATCCTTCTATGTCGCCTGCGTTCAGTTCAATACTGTATCTGTCAGCACCCAGAGCCTTCCATTTTGCCTTAAGCGTGACATCTGCCGTAACTTTATCGGCGCTGGATGCATTGGTAGCATCGCTTGCTGCCGGATCGGCAAATTTGAACAGGGTCTCGCCCGATCCCGAAGTCCAGCCGTCAAATTCGTAATCCACCCTGGCAGGGATATCCTCAGGATTCGCAACAAATGCGCCGTTGCTCAGATTGGTAATGTCCCCGGGCATATTGTCGGCATGTTCTTCGTCTCCGCCACCAGAATGTGTGATATTCTCTGAAAATCTGACACTGTATCCGTTCCATGCCGCGTCATCATCAACATCGCTGGGATAGATAGTGAGCCACTTCGCATATAATGTCATATCGGATGTAACCTTATCGGTCCCGCTGAATGCGTTTGTGCCGAATCTGTCCTTGAACCAGCCGATGAATTTGTAAGTATCTACGGATTCACCGTTACTGTATTTACGCTCGGGATAAGCCATTCCTACGGAATACTTGCGGAATGAATCCTTGCTGGTGTAGCTCTTCTCATATGCAGAGCTGTATTTCTGATTATCCTTAAACCACTTTATGTTCGTGGGAATCTGTCTGTTCGTAAGCTTTTCGATACTGCGTAACAGCTCGGAAAATTCCGTAGCTGCATATTCAGCCTCTTTCTCGGGTGTATCGATCTTGGAATTCTCGTAATAGCTCAGACCTTTCCATGTATATCTGGATCTGACCTTGATCGAATCCGAATCATGTGCAACACTGTTGTAGGGCTCAAATGTGTGTGTGTAAACATCGCCCATTACAGGAACCATCACATAACGGATATAATCCTTGGAATAGATCTCCGATTTGTCGGCTTTATCCGCGCCTTTAACAGGCAACCCGCCTCCGTCGAGGCAGCTTACCTGATCGTATTCACCGAGATGCACCTTTATATCCAGCCCCTCGATTAATGTACCGTTTGTCTTTTCAGATTGTGTATGAAATGTAGGTTGAGGGATACCATGAAATTCATTTTCAACAATAGTTTTTCCGGATGCATCTGTTTTTGAAATATTTCGGTATTTTCCGTTTTCTTTATCTACGAATTCCCATTTTGCCGGAACGATAGTCTTTTTTGTTTCCGTATATGACATATGATAATCTCTGTCTCCGGAAATTGTTGCAGATAAAGAATCTTCATCAACAATAAAATTACCTCTGTTGTTTTCGTCCGGTGAAAAAAATACGATACAATAGTTACTGCTTTCCCTATGAGAACTACCATTAGAATCGTAGCTAATCACATAATGTTTTTCTTTATCTTTTGTTGCTTCGTATCTGTATTTATAGTATCTGTCGGTCGATCTGTCTTCACATACATAGAAATAATCATCATCATACTTTAATGTATAGTTACGATTACTTGCACCCTTTCCGTAGAAAAATCGTGTGGCACTTTCATACCCATCCGGTTTGGATGTTACATACGTATCATTTCCCCACCAATCCGTAAACTCACTGTATCTGGTATATGTTACTCCGTTTAATGAAATAGAAGCTGAGAAGGGGACTGTGGGAGATACGGTTTTACCTGTTGTTTCTACTTTCTTCGCCTCGTAGAGTTCTTTCGCATTTCCTTCATAACCAGTGACAGTATAAGGAATAGAAATATCGTAATCTCCGCCGGATACTTCTGTCATCAAATAATATTTATTGTAGTAATTTGTTTGATCGCTACTTCCACCGCTTCCCTTTTTTGTGACATTTACACTGAAACCGGAAATGTTGTATGAGGGTCCGGTATATCCTGCGGGAGCTTTTTTGAATGAAGCATATTTGCCATTGTTATCTTCAGCATTATTAACAAAACCTGCAGAAGAACCGTGATATGCATAACCTTGTGAATTTACGGTGTTGGTCGTACTGTATTCGTTGTATCCTACCCACGGGGTAACTTCGATATCTGTATCTCCGTTTGCACCCGCACCTGTTCCTACCCACATGTAATTCAGACTGTATGCTCCGCCTGCTGCATTGCGCACATACTTGTTGGAGCTGTATACGCCTTCTCCTTCGCCCACCTTCTTATAATAGGCCAGGAGCTTGCCTTCAAAGACACTGGCGATATTGCCGGCAGCATCGTAATTTACATGATATTTATCATTCAGGATGCTTTTTACCTGATCGAGAGTATAATCCATTTCCAGAGTCAGGCCGCTGTACTTCGGATCATTTTCGGCATCATTTTTGGTAATGCTTGCAGGCAGGGTTTCACCGGTTTTTTCCTCGAGGAGGACATAACCTACCGTAGCGATGGTATGAGTTTCAACAAGGGCCATTTCACCCTTGTTGTTACTTTCGTATTCGCCGAACTGTTTCTTGGTATTTCCGTCGGAAGACCAGACTATGCTCTCATCATCGGACATGATCTTGTCTTTTTTTCTGTCGCCGTATTTGATCATATGGCTGGTTGTAAGCAGATTGTCAAATTCATTCAGCAGGGGGGTATCACCTG
>JAGCZE010000013.1 GCA_017960415.1 Lachnospiraceae bacterium | reverse complement strand
GTTACCGAGATTTTGAGTGACGCGGCAGCTTCTGAGGCGGTACAGAGTGTTGATACTGTTTTATCTCCGGAGCCCATGCAGGATACCGATGCACCCGCAAGGCCTGATGCTGACCGGCTTTTCGGTGCTGCAGCAGACGAGGTTGTTTCGCCTTTCGGTTCAACTGTTCCCGAAGCACCTGCAGCGCCTGTTTTTAACGAAACAACTGCAGCTCCCGAAGCACCCGCATTTGCTGAAACACCTGTAGTTCCGGTAACGCCTGTGATTCCTGCGACACCCGATATTCCCGAAACTCCTGTAGTTCCGGTAACGCCTGTGGTTCCTGCGACACCCGATATTCCCGAAACAACGGCAGCCTTGGGATCTGATGATTCGCCGACAGTGCAGTTCTTCTCATCAGCTGAACAGATGGCTGTTCCCGAAGCACCGGCTGCTCCTGTACCCCCTGTTCCTCCTGCAACTGATACTACAGAATATACCGGTCCGGTTGCTGTTCCGGGCAATAATAACAACGGACCCAGAAAATTATCCGAAAATACCATCGTTGAGATCCTCGACAGGAATATCGACATGACCGGAAAGCTTCTCGGTTCATCCTGGTTCATCCTTGCGATGATAGGCTTTGCTATTTTAACCCTGGGCTATGTTGTTGATGCGGTATTCAACTTTATCAATCCGGTCAAGATCGATCTAACCTGGCTTGCAGATTTTTACAATGACCTGGGACTTGATTTTAACGAGATTTCCGATTTGATATACGACAACAGGCTCTATGGCCTGATCGCCAGCATTGTATTGGCGATCCCGATGATACTCTCCTGTATCGGCGGCTTCATCATGATCGGAAATAACAAGAAAAGACCGATCCCCTCGTCGGGTATCGGACTTGCCAAAACCAATCTTGTGTTCAAGCTCGTGATCGTAATCATCTGCGCGATCGCTTCCGTATCATTCATGATCGCATCATTCCTTATCGGAGATAAGTTCTTTTCCGAATACTTCGGTCAGAATTCGGTTACGGCTTTCAGACTGCTGATGTTCTTTATAGCACTGATACTGATCATTGTCTTCCTGTGCTTCATCTTCTACTATGTCGGAATAATCAAGACTCTTTCGGTAGCAAAGAAAGCCGGACTCGAAGGCAAATGTCCGAAGAACAGAGTATCTGTTTATGCTGCAGTACTTAACATTATAGCATCGGTATTTATGCTCATCGGTTTTATTCTGAGTGTTCTTGATATCAGCACTGTCGGAGATATCCTCAATGCAGTTGTTACCTGCGGTGGTATCATGTATTACTTCTGCGTTGGCATGTCAATGTTCAGACTAAAAGATTACCTTACCGAGCTTCCCGGTATCAAATAAAGTATAATAAACGAAATGCGATGTCGTATCAAAACACGGCATCGCATTTTTTATATTATTCAATAATATTTCTTTACGAAATCCTGAACTACATTTTTGTATTTTTGATGGTCAAGACTGTAGCTCTGGGCATGTTCGGCTCCGGGGCACAGATAAAGCTCTCTTACTCCGTCTCCGAGCTTCGACATTTCCACGGACATAAATGTCGGAACAAAGGTATCTTTATCCCCGTGACAGAACAGGATCGGCGTCTTGGCCTTTATAACGCCTCTTCTGGGGCTTACATCCTTCATATCGAAGTGTCCGCCCAGTTTCAGCATTATACCGGCGATCGGAAGTATCGGCCAAACAGGCATATGATAAACATCCTTCAGCAGGAACCTGAACAATCCGGTCAGGTCGGAGTAACCACAGTCGGCAATGGTCATGACCGGTCTCTCATCGATCTCAAGATGCGCAAGAACCGTAGCTGAACCCATTGATTCTCCGTAGGTAATGATCCTGATCTCTGGACCGAAACGCTCATAAGTCCAATCAAGCACGGTCACCAGGTCTTCACGCTCGTAATATCCCATCGTCGTCCTGACGTTTTTGGTATTATCACCGTGATTCCTCTGGTCATACATAACACAGGTAAAACCAAGCTCCATGAGTATACTTGCGTAACCGCTCATTACGAGCTTGCCCGAAGTATAACCGTGAACCAGGATCGCAACTTTATTGCGGTTTTCCTCAAGTTCGGTAATATCGTTCCGCAATATGAGTCCGTGAAGATCATAGCCGTACTTTGAAGGTATGATCATCTCTTCTTTATTCAAAGATTCGATGAATTCCGGCGTAAATCTGTTGAAATCATATGCTTCGTTCAAAAGAAACTCGGTATCATGTGTGTTCGGACGCAGAACCATATTTGCGAATTTGTAGCTGATAAGCAAAACAGCCACAATGACCAGCAAAACAATTCCAATGATGATCCAACCCCAAAAAGGCATAAATACCTCCGTATTTTTACAATTCTCTGTTTAACCCCAATAACTGTCAATGACTGAATTCCCTGATACGCTCAGGCTCGGCGGTACATTCAGCTCTTACAATAAGGCGCTTGCGCCCGTAATTTGTACAGGTTACCATCGTAAGATATTTGCCGGGCTTGCCCAGATCCTGGACAACATATACGTCTTCGGGATTTACAACAAATATCTCTGTGACAACATAAGTGTACTCATAACCTTCGAGATCGGTCATTACGACCTCATCACCTTTTTCAAGATCCTTCAGATCCTGGAAGAACTTGCCGTTGGTTCCTCCGCTGTGGCCGGCCAACGCACAGTTTCCTTCTTTTCCGATCCCGACGGAATCCGGGAAATGGCCTATCGCATAAAAGATATTGATATCTTCAATGCCCTCAACCACCGCATAAACTATATCGATCTTCTCGATCGATATTACACCGATACATTTCTGCCAGCTAAGTTTGGAACGATCGAAGTTCTCTTCGCCTGCGTTCTCGGTTTCGGTCAGATTGGCGAGACCTGTTTCAAGATTGATACCTTCAATTCCTGAGGAGCCGTCCGTCTGTGCGGTAATATCCCCTAAAACCGGTGTAGGAGTCGGAGTTCCGGAAGGTGCGGTATCATTGTTGTTATTCTCCGAGATACTGTTCAGGATATCGGTCTTGACCTGCTCCATTAGCTTACGCTGTTTTGAAGCGATAACCGCCTGATTGATGATCGGATACAATATTGCGCCGAGTCCGCCCAAAATGATCACTATACCTATGATCAAAATCAGTTTCTTTTTCAATCTGCATCCCCTTCTTTCTCCTGAAGTTCCTGCTGGTATAATTCTCTTTGTGAAACATACTCAGGCTTTTCTTCCATGTTGCTGATGGCAAAATATACAAGGATCCCGATAAGAACAAGCAGAGATAAGATCAATACTATCCTGGCTTTTTTCATAAATAAACCTCACATGATATTTCTAATCGTCATGACGCATAATATAATAATACGCTTCTTCCATTTTCGATATCTCAAGTTCTTCGAGAACAGAATATCCGTATTTTGATAAATAACGTTTCAAAATGTTCCTGTTATGTGTAAATACGAAAAGATGACCGTCTTTCTCAAGCAGTTCCACACAATGTTTTAAGAAACCCATATAGAACCTTTCGACGGACTCAGAATCTTTTCCCGCAGTGATACGGGGCATGTCGGCATATATCTCGTCGAAACGGTATTGATGTCTGAATTCGAGGAAATCCCTGTTTATGAGTTCGCATTTGCGCGATATGCCGGCTGCGGCAATATTCTCCTTCGCAGCTTTTACAGCTTCTCCGAAGATATCTATCCCGTAGAGCAGCCTGGCGGGCTTGTACATTTCCCTTTCAACAAGGAATACGCCTGTACCGCATACCGGATCAAGTACAGCGGCATTTTCACGTATATAATCTTTCGAAAGTCTCACGAGCAGAGCCGCCAGCGAAGGCTTCATT
>JAGCZE010000161.1 GCA_017960415.1 Lachnospiraceae bacterium | reverse complement strand
TTGGTTTTACGCGGTGCAGAGCCTGTCACTCATCCTTCACCACATCATTTTCTTCAACTTCGGGCGCATAGGCTTCATCCACGCTCCTTACCAGATTTGCGATAAGATGCGAGGAAACCGGTCCCGCAAGCCAGAAAAACAGTATTATTGCCAGCAGTTTCAGGGATGTAAAGCTGAAACCGCACAGGATCACAAGCCCGATCAGCACGAACAAAATGGCCAGAGTATCGCCCATCGCCGCGGAATGCATCCTGTTCAGCACATATTTAAAACGAAAGACCCCTATCACCGAGGTTATTGCGAATATCGCCCCAATAGAGATAAAAACGATCGCAACAATGTTTCTTATATTTTCAAGCATGATATCACTTTACCTTTTTCATCTTTTTACTGTTCTCGCGCTGCATTTTATTGGCTTTTGCCTCGCGGTAAACACCGATATATATCTTGGTCAGTACAACAACGGCAAGGAAGCTGATCATCGCATATATTGCTGCGATATCGGCCAGCCAAGCCTCCGCCATAAGTACCGTAAGTATCGAGATGATCAAAATGATGAGAGTGCCTATCATATTGACCGATACGATCCTGTCAGCGATGGTAGGTCCCAGCACCGCACGGATAAAACATGCAAAAACAAGTATCAGGAGTATTACGACAATTGCGATCAAAAATGCTTCCAAATATCCGTTCACAGTTTTCCCTCCATTTTGCGTAGTCTTTTGACAAAAACAGAGTCGGATATTCCCTCGCTCAGGTGTTTATCAAGGCAGTGGACATAGAATTCGTCCTCATGCATCGATGAAGTGATGGTCCCGGGCGTCAGCGTGATCGAATTCGCCAGAAGTACCCTGGCCGCTTTGGTTTTCAGATCCGTGTGGAAATGAACCACTGTAGGTTCAATGTCCCGCGCCTTGAAAACGATCAGCTTCATGACGGCAAAATTCGCCTTGATGATCTCAACGAGAAGAATGATAACATATATAAACAGATCAGGCAATATCTTCAGCACAAGCAGCTCTTTTTTAAACGAATATCCGAAGAATCTCACCATAAAGAAACATACCGCTGCGGAGATCAAAAGTCCGAAAATAAGGATCTCCGGGGTAAATCTGCCATTAAATATGATCCATAACAATGTCAGGAATAAAAACATAAATCTCCTCAACTAATATTCAGCGAAAGACCTGATACATTGCTGCATCAGGTCAGATACCCTATTATTTTCCGCCTTTTTTCTGAAGAAATACGGGAATGTTGATGCTTCCCTGCTCGTTTCCCTTGCTCTCACCCGAAGTATTGTTCTGCGGTGCGGGCTTCTTGGCGGGTTCGGCAGGCTGTTGTCTCTGACTGATCGACGCCGCCCCTGCCGCTGCGCGGCTGCGAACATTCTGAGCATTCTGTGAAGGAGCGTTCGGACGAAGGAAGAAATCAAGTGCCGAAGGCTTCAGACCCGAATTGTCTTCGGGTTCGGGCTCAGGCTCGGGCTTGGATTCAACTCTCTTTCCTGTTTCGGGAATTCCCACAGCCTCGATTCCGGTAGCGATAACAGTTACTGTAACAACATCTTCATCTCCGTCGCAGAGACCGAATATAACATTCGCATCCTGACCGGCCAGCTGTCCGACAACATCGGCAGCTTCATATACTTCGTTAATACGGAGATTACCGGTAAAGTTAAGGATGATATCCTTCGCACCCTCGATAGTTGTTTCGAGAAGAGGTGAAGAAATAGCATATTTAACTGCGTCAAGACACTTGTTGTCGCCCGATGCGGTTCCGATACCGATATGAGCCACACCCTTATCTCTCATGACAGTACATACATCCGCAAAGTCAAGATTGATCTCACCGTTGCAGTTGATCAGATCGGTAATGCCCTGTACGCCCTGATGCAATACTTCATCGGCACGCTTTAAGGCTTCCTTGAAGGTCAAGTACCTGTCTGCTATATCAATGAGCTTGTCGTTCGGGATAACAATCAGTGTATCAACCTGCTCTTTCAGGTTCGCGATACCCATAAGAGCATTCTCCATACGCTTCGAACCTTCAAAAGAGAAAGGCTTCGTAACGATACCTACGGTGAGGATACCCATGCTCTTGGATGCCTGTGCGACGATAGGAGCCGCACCTGTACCTGTTCCTCCACCCATACCGCAGGTTACAAATACCATGTCGGCATTTTTGATGGCTTCCGTGATCTCATCTATATTCTCTTCGGCGGCTTTTGCTCCGATCTCGGGACGTGCTCCGGCACCGAGACCCTTCGTAAGCTTTTCACCGATAGCAATGATATTCTCTGTTTTACATGTTCTTAACTGCTGTTTATCGGTATTGATGCAAATGAAATCAACACCGCTGATCTTCTCGTCTATCATGCGGTTAACAGCATTGTTGCCTGCTCCGCCGACTCCGACGACCACTATCTTTGCTGATGATGTATTATCGTCATTCCTAATTTCGAGCACTTGTTTGACCCTCCTTTTGAGCTTATCTTATATATTACATTTTGTTAACGCAATAATCAAGAAAAAATAATAAATTTTTGTGTAAACAGTAACGATTTTTCCCTTTTTCGCCAAATACTACGCTCAATCGATCTGACGAGCCGTAACTTCCATGTCATTTTCCGAATAATTCCTCATATCGATCCGGAAATTTCCGCCCTGATACTCTTCTCTGAGTGATTGCAACACTGCCCGGATATTCCTGATCCTCAGATCATTGTCTCCTTCGATGCCAAGCAGTATCTCATCACCCCCCATGACCAATGTAATATCGTTTCTG
>JAGCZE010000160.1 GCA_017960415.1 Lachnospiraceae bacterium | reverse complement strand
ATTAGAGGGTTATACTTTAATTGTATTAAGAGGTCTATATATGCTCAGAGTCGGTATTCTCGGTTGCGGGTCGATAGCTGCAAAGATTGCAGACAGTCTGAAAGGCAATAAAACCGTTGTCATAGCAGGTGTTGCTTCCAGGGAAAGGAATAAAGCCAAGAGATTTGCGGCAGCACACTGTCCTGATGCCAGGGTTTTTACGGGTTATGAGAAACTTGCGGCATCAGAGGAGATCGATCTGATCTATATTGCCACGCCGAACACTTATCACTATGAACATGCGATCATGTGCATAAAAGAGTATAAGAACGTTCTGATCGAGAAGCCGTTTGCCATGAGCAAGGCCGAAGCTGACAGTATCTTCTTTGAAGCAAAGAACAGAGGCGTGTTTGTTGCTGAGGCAATGTGGACTTCCTATCTTCCGCTTCACATGAAGGCTCTTGAATGGATAGAAAAAGGAAGGATCGGCGCAGTCAAATACGTTACGGCGAATCTGGGCTATGACATTGCATCCGTTCCCAGGCTCAACAGTCCTGTGCTGGGAGGCGGAAGCTATCTTGACCTCGGAGTTTATACGACCAATTTTGCACTGTCTTTCATGGGAGATGATATCAGGGTATCAAGAGTATTCGCCAGAAAAGTCTCTTCCGGAATAGACAGGGATACTACGTATTCGATGGAGTCTGAGGACGGAAGCATCCTCGGCAATTTCTATGTCACCATGTGTGCCGATACGGACAAGGACGGTGTAGTGGTAGGAGAGAGAGGAAAGATCAAATTCAGCAACATAAATAATTACCGCAAGATCGCTCTCTATTCTCCGGATGATACCCTCCTTGACGAAGTTGAAGCCAAGGGCAGCTACATCCACGGATATGTATATGAGTTTGAGAGCTGCGCGAAGGCGATCGCAAAAGGATTTATCCAGGCACCTGAGATGCCGTGGGCAAGGACCATCAGGATCGCCCAGATAAACGATACTATCCGTTCGATGATGTGATATGACAGATAAGCTTTCGAACCAGGCGAAAAACAGAAAACGCATTAAGTTCGTTGTGTTCAACGGGATAGTTGCAGCCCTTTATGTTGTCTTCACCGCACCGTTTGCAAATATAGCTTACGGTCCCATCCAGGTCAGGATCGCGGAAGTCATGACTGTATTTCCCATATTTTCCTGGAGAATGATACCCGGTGTTACACTTGGGTGTTTTATAGCCAATCTCATTAATCCCGGCAATCTCGGTCCCGTGGATATCATCGGAGGAACACTGGCCACCCTGATCGCAGGTATCTTGTCTTATTATCTGGGAAAGATCAGCAAATGGCTCGGACTGATACCTCCCATCGCAGTTAACGGCCTTATTGTGGGAGGATATCTGCCTTTCCTTCTGGTCGATGCAGGAAGCACCGTTACTTTTGAGGCTGTTGTCATCAGCATGCTCTCAGTCGCGGCAAGTGAAGCGGTATTACTGGCAGTGCTTGGCATACCGCTTTTGATCACTCTGGAAAAAACAGGTTTAAAGAGTAAGTTCCCATGACACAGTATTTTGATCCAAATCCAGTAACACCATCAGACCGCAAGGCAATTCCGTACAGAATGAACGGGATCAACTTTGAGTTCTTTACCGATACGTCCGTCTTTTCGAGAAAGGAAGTGGATTTCGGGACGGATCTCCTCATTTCCACGCTCGTCAGGGATATTAAGGAGAGAGGGCCTAAGATGGAGCGCTTTGTCGACCTCGGATGCGGTGTCGGCATAGTGGGTATCGTTATAAAGTCATGTTTCATGGCTTTTGACGTTACGGGTGTCGACATCAATTCAAGAGCAGTGGCGCTCGCAAGTGTGAATGCCATTAACAACGGGATCAACTGCAGATTTTTATCCAGTGATATCCTGTTCGCCGTTAGAGATGAACGCTTCGACATAATCGCTACCAATCCTCCTGTAAGAGCCGGAAAAAAGACTGTTTTCGGATTCTATGAACAGTCTTATGAACTGCTTAATCCGGGCGGATATATCTATGTGGTCCTGCAGCGCAAACAGGGCGCACCTTCCACCATGGAGAAACTGAAAGAGCTCTTCGGAAATTGCGAGACGCTTTCGATCGACGGCGGATACAGAGTTATGAGGTCAAGGAAAGAATGATTTTACCGTATCCATTTTTAGATTCCTACATGATGTTCTTTATCTACAGCTTTGTAGGTTGGGTTATTGAAGTGATCTATTACGGTATCACCGAAGGAAAGTTCATTAACAGAGGCTTTCTTGCGGGTCCGCTTTGCCCCGTTTACGGACTGGGTTTTTACGCCGCCATATGGATCTTTGAACCCTTCAAGGATAATTTCCCGGTGCTGTTTTTGGGAATGGCGGCTGCCTGTACCTTGGTCGAACTTGTTGCGGGTTTGATCCTATACCACATATTCCACATGCGCTGGTGGGACTACTCCGGATACAAGCTCAATATCGGAGGCTATATCTGTTTCAGATTTTTCATCTACTGGGGAATAGCCGCTTCGCTTGGCATGTATGTTCTTCATCCGGCAGTAAAATGGCTTATCGCTCATATTAACTACCATGTCAGGATAGGAATACTTGTATTTTTCACGCTGATCCTCGTCGCTGACCTTATAACTACGATAGTCACCATCATCGGCTTCAAGAAAAAATTCGAAGCCATGGAAAAGGTGGTTACCGGCACAAAAGCCGTATCCGATCTTATCGGTTCCCAGATCTACGGAGCGGTCGATACGCTCGTTACTGTCAGCGAGCCTACGAGAAACCATTACGAGCAATACAGAAAACTGCTTGCCGCCAACCGTCAGCAGGAAAAGGAACTTGCCGCACAGCACCGGGCTGAAGAGAGAGCGTTTGCAAATCAGTTTACTGAAGTCGAGAAGGAAAGCCTGAGGCTTGCAAAGGAACAGGCTTCAAATGCAATGGGTGCTTTCGTCACGTCGTTTAAGAAAAATGAGCAGCGTCTTGTAAAAGTAGTCTGGGTCAGATCCACTGATGCCGGTGCAGCAGTAATGAGATTCATTAAAAGGAAGACCGAGAACGGAAATGATGAGATCTTCGATATCGGAGAAGAAAATCCTGAGCAGACCGATACCGTTTCAAATTGAAAATAGTATAAGCATTTCATATAATATTCGGGTTATTCTCATAAAGGAGGCATTTTATGTCATCAGCATGTGATTCGTGCCCTTCAAAAGAAGGCTGCTCATCCCAGTCAACCTGTCCATCCGTTATCGGCAAGGAGGCTCTTGCAAACGGTTCATCGATCAAGACTGTTATCGGTGTGGCAAGCGGAAATGGCGGAGTAGGTAAATCTTTTGTGACTTCGGTTCTTGCTGTCCAGCTCGCCAGGAAAGGATTTAAAGTCGGAATAATGGACGCTGATGTAACAGGTCCTTCCATACCGCAGTCATTCGGCCTTTATGAGAATCTCAGGGCAAATGACGAGCAGCTTATCGAGCCTGCGGTAACTTCTTCCGGCATCAAGACTGTCAGCGTCAATCTCGTACTCGAAGATAAAGAGGCTCCCGTCATCTGGAGAGGCCCTGTCCTTAATTCGCTGATCAAGCAGTTCTGGGGTCAGGTCAACTGGGAGACACTCGATGTTCTTCTTATCGATATGCCTCCGGGAACTGGTGATGTTCCCCTTACGGTATTCCAGTCCATTCCGATCGACGGAATAATCCTCGTTGCCACCAGCCAGGATCTTGTCTCGATGATCGTCAACAAGGCACGTAACATGGCATCCATGATGAAGGTTCCTGTTCTCGGAATGGTCGAAAATATGAGTTTCATCAGGTGTCCTCATTGCGGTGATGAGATCAGGCTTTACGGAGACGGTTCATCCATCGAGAAGTCTGCTTCCGAGATCGGATCCAGAGTAACCGATAAGATCCCGCTCGATCCTGAAGTTACCAGGCTTGTCGACTCCGGTAAGGCCGAACAGATAAGCGATGATCTTCTTTCCGGCACTACCGGCATGGTTATTGAACTCATCAGGAAATGAGACACGGATATCTGTCGATACCGGTCGTTGCACTGATCGCCCTGGCGGTCTTCTGTTCCTGTTCGGGAGGACAGAACAAAGACAAGTCACTGGACGCGTATATCGGAGACTATTCATACAGCGATCCTGCGGTATGCATGGTGTATGAACCTGTTGAAGACGAGTTCGACAGTGACGGCAAACCTTTCTACGGCATACAATACCGCGAGGTAACGGATCTTGACGGCCTGCTGGCTTCCGGCGATACGCTGCTCCTGTACTTTTACAGCTCTATGGACAGCAGAAGCGGTGCTGTTACGGCTGCTGTGGAAGACATAGCCCAGGCCTATAACGGCAGGATGCATGTTATTATGCTCGACGGAATGGAATACCGTGACCTGATCGAAAAATACGATATCAAGGCAGTTCCTGAATTTGTCCTGATCAGGCCCGGTCAGTCTGATCAGGTGTTTGACAGTATCTCATACGGGTACTGGACAGTAAATGATGTGATAATATGGCTTCAGAGTAATGGTGTAACGTAAAGGCGGATTATATGGGAAATCTTGTATCAGTCAGTACAATAGGACAGGACAGCCACAGATTCGGAGAGCCCGGCGGAAGCACGTTTATCAGGCTTGCCGGAACAGACATTCCCTTTGACAGACCGCTTGTTGCCAACAGCGACGGTGATGTCGTATACCATGCGATCACAAATGCAGTCTCAGGATTTACCGGGATCAATATTCTCGGAGGTGAGGCAGATAAGATATGTCT
>JAGCZE010000159.1 GCA_017960415.1 Lachnospiraceae bacterium | reverse complement strand
TACAACTACCTCATCCTCTATACCTGCAAGTGTACCGAGCTCAGCCTCAACAACTACACCGTGAGCGTGTGCATACACAACTACCTGCTTGGTAAGAGCTATATTGTCCTCAAAAGACTTAGAAGATGCATCGATCATGACTGAAGTAAAGCCACCGTCGATACAGCTCTTACATAATTCAAAAGTATCACCATGATCAAGGTGAAGTGCGATCGGGATGTCGGGATGCTCGATAACTGCTGCCTCTACCAGCTTTACAAGGTAAGTATGGTTTGCGTAAGCACGTGCTCCCTTGGATACCTGAAGGATAACCGGGCTCTTGAGCTCATCAGCTGCCTCTGTGATACCCTGAACGATTTCCATGTTGTTGACATTGAAAGCACCGATAGCATATCCGCCGTCATAGGCTTTCTCAAACATTTCTTTTGTTGAAACTAATGCCATAAATAATTCCGTCCTTCCTATATTCTTTTGCGCAGGAAGCGTATTAAACAGCACGGGATCATCCGCCTGAACGCAAATTCGGCTGTAATTTAAGCGCAGCAAAACTGCCGACTTCCTGACGACCTGTTAATGATTATAACACATTTTGCGATAATAACAACTGAAATTTTTATAATCTCTGTTACTATTCACAGTTATGCCAACGAAAAGCTCACGAAAGCTTGCTTTCAGTGAGCTTTCCGATTGGCATATACTGCGAAGCAGTAACCCCGCCCCCCGTAAATGAGCAAGTAGCCTGCGAAGCAGGCGGATTGCGAATTACGAGGGACGGGGTGTGAATATTTAATGTTCTTTATTTTACGAACTTCCACAATGCAGCATCAACATCTGCGCCCTTTGTGCATACAATAAACAGATTGTGGATGCCTTCGGGCATCTTCGAAGCTTCTCCGGTGTACTTCGCAAATGTGCCCTCGACACCTGCCGAAGCAGTCGCTTCAACCTTTGCGAAAGCCTCGCTTTCGGGATCGTCAATATATACCTCAAATACCGCATCCGAGCCCTTTGTATTCAGATACATCTCAAATGAAGCATTGCCGCCTTCGCCGAAATCAACGCCCTGTATTTCCACGAAATCTCCGCGATCAAAGCCTGCAGCATACGAAATTCCGCCGCATGCCGATGAAGGAACTGCCGCAGCGGCATCTGTATCCTTGTTGATCTCAGACATCAGAGGATCAGCAGATCTTTCAATACCGCTGTGAATATAGTTTTTCCACTGATTCAGAGCGCTGTCACCGAAATTTGCTCCTGCCATGTGCGATACGCTCACAGCCGCATTAAATCCGTAAGGATCGACGTTTTTCAACTGGGGACGTGATTTATAAGTCATCTTTATCTGACCGATCGTGCCGTCCTCTCCCATTTCGAACATGTCAATATGGGTAGATCTGTATCCCTTTTCAATGTGCATTGCCTTTTCAAGTGTCCTTGCATGGTAAATGATATACCACTGATCCTTGAATTTGAATACACAATGATGATTGTTGCCCCAGAGCTGGAATACGGTTCCGGGATTGCGCAGGATGACCTCCTTGAACGTGAAAGGTCCCATCGGGCTGTCGCTCTCCATCATTGCGATGTCGGCATTGTGGATACCGTAGGTGTCGGTTCCGGCCTGATCTACACTCCAGTTGGTACAATAGGTGTAATAATACTTGTTGCCATATTTGTGAATTCCGGAATCCTCGAACAGATAGGGAACATCCAGTGAAACAACGTCGCCGTCAATGCTGATCATATCAGCGCCAAGCCTGGCAACCCTGCCTGTTCCGGGTGCTGCCACTTTGCCCTCGGGCACTCCGCCGCCGAAATAGATATATCCTGTTCCGTCATCATCCTCAAGTACTGCAGGATCGAAGAGCCAGAGTACATTTCCGCAATTCGGGATATCTCTTGAGATCAGGGCCTTGCCGAGAGGATCGGTAAAAGGACCCACCGGTGAATCCGCTGTCAGAACGCCGATGCCGCCGCCATTATCAGCAAAATACAGGAAGAATTTGGGCTTTCCGTCGATCATTTTCCAGCAAGCTGCGGGAGCCCATGAGTTGTGAGCCCATTTTGCCGCACCTTTGCTGCCTGCCACAAGTATCTCACCGTGATCGGTGAAATTGATCATATCGTCTGTGGAAACAACATAGATCGACTGGATTTTGCCGTAGCTGTTTTCCTTGACCTTCTGCTGCGAATCATATTCAAAAGCGTCCGCAGTCATGTAAATATAAAGTCTTCCGTCATATTCGATCGCATAGGGATCCGCACCGAAATGCTGTGTAAATATCGGATTTGAAAAATCGTACTTCTTGTAAGCTTCTGTCAGTTCCATGGGTTTTTCCTCCTCTGTTGTGTTAGTATCGTTGTTGTCGGTGTTATTGCCGGTGCTGTTTGTATTGTTGCCGGATGTGTCGGCAGTATCCGTGCCGTTTCCAACGGTTTCGGTAATACTTACCTCCGGTGTGTTCTGCTGCCCATCTTCCACCGGCTTTGCAGTACATGAAGCAAGGATCAGCGCCAGGAAGATTCCTACTATTGTTCCGGTGATCTGCTTCCAGAGCATCTGTTTGCGCTGGGTTTCCTCCATTGCCAGCTTTTCCTCCAGTGTTCTGCGGGCCTGTCGCATATACCGGCACATTGCTTCGCGTTCTTCCCTGCTCAGTGACGAAAGGCAGAGTTCATCGCTTTCCGCGGCCATTTCCTCAACCTTGACCGCAAGTTCGCGTCCTTTATCGGTCAGAAATACCGACATTGCCCTTTTTCCGTTCGTTCCGTAGGTTGCCTTTTTGTAAATGAGCCCGTTCAGTTCCATCCGTCGCAGCAGTGTGGTCATCGTCGCCGGTTCGACCATGCACCGTTCCGCAAGATCTTTCTGTACAAAGCCTTCATTTTTCAAAAGTATGGTCAGGACCTTGGGCTGCCCGGTACTCAGGCCCAGTGAGTTGAATCGCTGCATATTGTACTTTTTATGCGCATTGTACAAATAGATCAACTCCCTGAAAAAGCTGTCTTTAATTTCATTTTCCATATAAATAAAGACTCCTTTTAGGTTATTTTATTAATAGCTAATTATAAAGCTAATTAGTATTATAGACTAATCAATATGATTGTCAAGAATACATACATATGCTATCAAACAGACTGATTACAGATAGTTTTTTGATCGAAAAAAAGCAGGCCCTTCACCGGTTATTGTCCGGCAAAGAGCCTGCAATTTTTTATTTGGTTACCATTCGGCTGTGACGCCCGAAATCTTTCGATTCATGAGCCTTTGCTTCATGCGTGATCATTCTGATCCGGTTCATGAGCCTTCACTTCATGTGCGCCGGTTGTAGACGGGACTATCAAATATTGTCCTCATCACTACCTTCGCCGTCTTCGTTTTCGTCATCGCCCTCATAATATGCGCCTTCATCAACGAAATCATCATCTTCTCCGGCATCATACATTGAGCTGTCGTCATCATCCTGGTAGAAGTCCTGTCCCTGGCTGTAACCTTCGTACTCTTCGAACTTCTCCTCTTCCTCGTTGGTATCGGTTGAAAGATGTACATTGCGGTACTGTTTCATACCTGTACCTGCGGGGATAAGCTTACCGATGATAACATTTTCCTTCAGTCCGATCAACGGATCGATCTTGCCATGGCTGGCCGCCTCGGTCAGAACCTTGGTGGTCTCCTGGAATGATGCTGCCGACAGGAACGAGTTGGTAGCAAGAGCAGCCTTGGTGATACCGAGCATGGTCTGCTTGCCGTCAGCGGGCTGCTTGCCCTCTGCGATCATTTTCTCGTTGGTCTCTTCATAATCAAGAAGATCTACGCTGCTGCCGGGCAGATACTCTGTATCTCCGCTTTCCTCGATACGAACCTTCTTCATCATCTGACGAACAATAACTTCGATATGCTTATCGTTGATCTCAACACCCTGCAGACGGTATACACGCTGAACTTCCTGGATCATGTAGTCCTGAACTGCGCGTACGCCCTTGATCTTCAGGATATCGTGAGGATTTACGGAACCTTCGGTCAGTTCGTCACCGGCTTCAAGAATCTGTCCGTCGGTAACCTTGATACGTGAACCGTAAGGGATCAGGTAGGTCTTTGACTCAGCCTTCTCGGGATCCTTTGAAGTGATCACGATCTCACGCTTCTTCTTGGTATCCTTGATCTGGACTTCACCGCCGAATTCAGCGATGATAGCAAGTCCCTTCGGCTTACGAGCCTCGAAAAGCTCCTCGACACGGGGAAGACCCTGTGTGATATCGTTACCTGCAACACCACCGGTATGGAAGGTACGCATCGTAAGCTGTGTACCGGGCTCACCGATAGACTGTGCGGCAATGATACCAACTGCTTCACCGACCTGAACAGGCTCACCGGAAGCCATGTTCGCACCGTAGCACTTCGCGCAGACGCCCGAATGTGAACGACAGGTCAGAGCTGTACGGATCTTGACAGAAGCATTGAATCCAGCTTCCTTAATTGCCTTTGTATCGCAGATAGCAGCGGCACGACGAGGCGTGATCATATGGTTCTTCGCTACTATAAGCTGCTTATTATCATCATAAATATCTTCGCATGCAAAACGTCCTGTGATACCGTCCTTCAGGGACTCGATCACTTCCTTGCCGTCCGCAAATGCCTTTACGACCATGCCGGGTATCTCTGCAGCACCCTCACAGCAGTCATCCTCACGGATAACGATCTCCTGCGAAACGTCAACCAGACGACGTGTTAAGTAACCCGAGTCGGCTGTACGAAGCGCTGTATCCGACAGACCTTTACGTGCACCGTGTGCGGAAATGAAGTATTCCAGAACGTCAAGACCTTCACGGAAGTTCGCCTTGATAGGCAGCTCGATGGTCTTACCTGATGTATCTGCCATCAGACCACGCATTCCGGCAAGCTGTTTGATCTGCTTCTCGGAACCACGGGCTCCCGAATCGGCCATCATGTAAATATTGTTGTATTTATCAAGACCTTCCATCAGTTTCTTGGTGATACGGTCATCCGCATCTCTCCAGATCTCGATAACGGTCTTGTAACGCTCTTCCTCGGTCATCATACCACGACGGTACTTGGCTGCGATCTGATCGATCGTTGCTTCTGTCTCGGCGATGATAACCTTCTTCTCGGGCGGAACGGTCATGTCGGAAATGGAAACCGTCATAGCCGCACGTGTCGAATATTTATAACCCAGAGCCTTGATGGCATCGAGTGTCTCGGCTGTCATTGTAGCACCGTGGGTATTGATACATTTTTCAAGGATACCTTTCAGTTCCTTTTTCTTTACAAGGAAGTCGATCTCCAGATCAAGGAAATGGTCCTTGTCTTTTCTGTCCACATAATCAAGATCCTGCGGAATAGCCTCATTGAAGAAGAATCTTCCGAGTGTTGTATCCAGGACTTTGGAGATCTTCTCGCCGGTCTCGGGCCAGATACCTTCACGGCGTACCTTGATGGGTGCCTGAAGAGTAATGTCGCCGTTCTCGTATGCGAGGATGGCTTCGTTCATGTTCTTGAAGAACTTGCCCTCGCCGGGATCTCCCTCTTTCTTCAGTGTCAGATAATAAATACCGAGTACCATATCCTGTGAAGGAACCGCAACGGGACCAC
>JAGCZE010000158.1 GCA_017960415.1 Lachnospiraceae bacterium | reverse complement strand
GCGCATCCTCACCGAGCAGCCAGTAAACGTTCTCCTTCAGACCCCCGGGCATGGGATAGATGGATCCGAGACCATATTCGATCTCATCGGTACAAGGCTTGTAATTCGAAACCGGATGTTCCTTCAGATATTTAACAAGGTGGCTGAAAGTCAGGTTATACTGCATCAGTCCGGCATTGGTCGGATCGTCGATCTCGTTCTTTTTCGCGATACAGGGACTGATAAATGCCAGCTTGTCGGTCAGCTTCTCGTACTTTCTCATGTAAACGGCGGTACACATCATGGGTGAATGTACGGGCATAAGCTTCGGGATCAGTTCGGGAACATACTTCTCGATATATCCGACTACTGCGGGACAGGGCTGCGAAATGCCGCCCAGGAAATTATGTTTCCGGATATAATTGATATAACCCCAGGTACAGATATCGGCACCGAAAGAAACGCTGATAAACCTGTTAACACCCAGGCTCTTGAGCTGGCCGAGGTATTTCTCATATTCATTGGGATAATTGGCCTTAAATGCAGGTGCGATCAGAACAGAAATCTTCTCGCCCCTCTTCAGGTCTGCAAAAAATCTTTCAACGTCATCAAGATGTTCTCTGGCATGATGGTCGCAGGCATCAACACATGCTCCGCAGGCAATACACTTCGTAGTATCAACTACAATTCTGTTCTGTCCGTCTTCAAAAACGGAAACGTTGGCTCCCACACAGCTGCAGGCACCAATACATCTGTTACATCCGATACAATTGTCGTTTGTTCTGATCAGATCTGCCATATTCAATTATCCTTTTCTAAGTATTTTTGTTTTTTCACACTCTGCTGTTCTCCTCATACGGCTGTGCGACCAAATACGTAGCTTAGCCCCATATCTGCCGAATCAAAACGTGTAATCAACTAGATGTTGTGTTTAAACGCAATTATGCCATTAATTCTGCAGATACATTTTATATATTACTATATTTTCGATAATAAATCAATCGTCATTTTTCACAAAATAAGAATTTTGTGTTCAGCATTCACAAAAACGTATTTCAAAAGGATACAACGATAGCATCGCAATTTTCCGGGATGTTAAGTTTTATCGAATAAATCAAAAATATCCCCCAGGACTATTTCTTTACCCAGGTTATTTTCATCAAACAGCACCATCTGCAGCCAATTGGCCATATCCGGAGTGATCTGCTTCCTGTCTTCGGGGATAAGCGGCGTAAATCCTGTTCCTGATTTAACCGCCGCAACATAATCCCAAATGCTTTCGAGAGGCTTCTCAAATACCATTCCCGCTCCGCTGGGCTCCAGATTCTTCACATCATGCAGATCGGTCCCGGAGGTCATGGTGATGCCGCGATCTTTGCAGAAATTGAACGCAAATGCATCCTGATAAGGCGGATTGCCGAAATTGCAGGCTTCCATTGCATCACACTGGAAAGGATGCACATTGATCTTCGACATATACGGACGTTCCCTGAAAGGATGAGCCTGTACGACCAGTCCGCCGGCCTCATGGATCAGCTTCAGATATTCGGTCTGATCCGCGTCCCTGATCTCCGGGTGCTTTTTCAGCCATTCCTTGTCGGGTCCGTAGATCAGATACTCATCACCGTGATGATTCTCTTCCCAGCCGAAGAATACCTTGACTCCCTGGGCATCGCCCTCTGCTTTTGCGGCTTCATAGCCCTTGCAGAATTCCTCGATGTAATCCTCCCACGGCAGAGCCCTGTCGGGTCTGGTATTTCCGTGGAAGAAATGGTCCGTAATGATCATTCCGTCATATCCAAGCCTTTTGAACTCGGCGATATACTCCGCTCCCGGTGTTTTTCCGCATGCGCTTGCCTGTGCGGTATGCATGTGGACTTCATACTTGTAGCCTTCTTTATTATTGTTTTCCATCCTTCCGCTTCCTCACTTTCGCAGTTCATTTACTTATATTCTAACACCGGACTGTCCTTTTTATCAACCACCGATCAAGGGCTGTCGCATTTGATCAATTGCAACAGCCCTCTTGGTATAGTGATATCGATGTATTTATTTTCTGGTTACGCCTTCGCCGTAAATGGTCTTCCAGTCATTCTTCATGGAAACGGGAACCCAGTTGTATTCCCCGCACAGTGTGCGCATCTTTTCGGCTTTTGCCTCATTGCCGTTCTCACGTACGGTATCATCGCAGCACAGCATGAATGCAAGGCTCTTATATTGATTGTTCGTAGTTACATACTCTGCCATGCTCGAATCGCCGGTGCTGTTACCGAAGGACAGAACAGGCTGCACACCTATCTCCTGCGCGATCACGGTAACCTTGTTCATCTTCAGGTTCTTTACAATGAAGTCACCGCCGAAAACAAGCTTGTCATTGTCATCATAAACATACTCCAAACCGTCTGTGTCGCCCTGATCCGGTGCAACCAGCGTTTCATCCGAACCGATGATATGGTTGAAGGGTATATCAAGCTTGGAGTCCTTTAACAGACCGCGTACGATGAATCTGTCGGTACCGCTGACAACATATACGGTAAATCCGTTGGCCTCAAGATATTCAACGATCTGAAGCATCGGAACATAGAAAGCCTCTCCGAGGGTCATTCCGTTGTAGCTTACCATGGGTGTTTTCTTGAATTCGGCAATATAATCATAGAACTCATCGGGAGTAAAGCCCTTAAATGACGAAGCCACCGCGGTTCCGTGATTTACTTCCATATTCTGTGCCTGCACGCCGGTCTCATTCATTACGACCACGTCATTTGCGACCTTCTTCTCAAACTCCGAAGCCTTATCCTTATAGTCCTCGTCTTTCAGAACCCGGTACTCGAGCAGAAGATGGTCAAAATAATTGGGATCGGTCTCGCAATACAGTGTTCCGTCCAGATCGAATACCGCGATACGTCTTTCAACAGGAATATAATCACGGCTTGCCTTATTTGTTATCGACTCCATATAAGAAACAAGCTCTTTCTTCGCGGGTGCATCATCGTTCCATGAGGAAAGGATTGTTGCCTTTGTATCGACAGTGCCGATATCGGCGCTCTGTGAAAGGTTCTTCTTCAGCGCTTTGATCTCAGAATTTGTAAGACCTATGCTCTTCAGATATTTTTTGGCACGTGAAGCAAGGTTGGCGCTCTTCAGATCAAGATCCTTGTCCTTTTTGTCAAACGTAAATGCTTTCTTGAGCGACTTCGCGATATTGCTCGAAACGATGGCATCATAGCGCTTATCACCCTTTTTAACACCGTAGTAATTGTAGAAGGTGGTCATATAATCTTCTATAACTTCATCGTAGGAAGCACCCATCAGGCATTCAAGTATAGCAGATACGAAGCCTGCACGGTCTTTTCCTTCAGTACAGTGGATCGCGTAAATGCCGGGATTCTTGGCCATGAATTTAAGACCCTTGGCAAGCTTATCCTTAAACTCATCCGAAGAAAAGCTGACCGGCATATTAAGGGTAGTGAACGTGGTGGTCGAATAATAGCTGCTGTCAAAGCCCGCATAGCCCCTGGCGGTCTCTTCGTCATCCGCAAGATTGACGATAACAGTGACGCCGGCCTTTTTAAGAGCCGCATCGGCGTAGGTGTTACGGTTATTCTTGGGATTGATCGGTGAGGAAGTACGGTACAGGATACCTTCTCCGATCCCGGTTGTCTTTATCGGACGGAAATTCGCGTATTCCTCATCATCAAGTTTCGGGTAATCGGTTCTTTCATTGCTGTAAGAAAGCTGATGCAGAACAAATTCTTCATAATACCCGCCGGCTTTTTTAAGAGATATCGTAAATGAAACCGGTCCGGTAATTCCTTCCGCATAATCCCACTTGAACGTATTGTCTTCAAATACTGTTTTTACAGCAATACCATATTTGGTCGCAAAGTCTCCCATATTGATGGCAAGAAGCACATAGGGATCACCTGATCTTGCAAGTATCGCGGGCTTGCCCGAATCAACATCCGAATAATTGCTTACAAAGGGAAGTTTAAGAGTTTGTCCGAGGAATTTTACCTTTACGGTATCACCGTATACATATCCTGCTGCCTTAATCTCATCACAGGTCAGTGAAAGCACAACATTACCGTATTTCTGGATTTCAGCTGCTTTTGCGGTTGCCTCCAGAGTCTTCGCCGTTCTGGCAGCAGTTACTTCGGCCGCTTCCGTAATGACTGTTTCGGCTGCCCTGACCGGCTGAACGTGGTAAAGCGATGCAACCAGAGTCAGAGCTGTAAATAAAGCGATAAACCTTGATCTTTTTTTATTCATATCGTCTCCGTATCTTATAATCGTAAATGTTTATGATACTTGTTAAGGAATCCTGTTTTCTGTTAATCGGTTTCTTTTTTCGTATCCGATCAGTGATGGAACAGTCTCATGCCCGTAAATGCCATAACCATGCCGTACTCATCGGCCTTCTCGATAACCAGATCGTCCCTTACGGATCCGCCGGGCTCTGCGATAAAGCTTACGCCGCTTTTCTTCGCTCTTTCGATATTGTCGCTGAAGGGGAAGAATGCGTCGCTTCCGAGGGCAACTCCGGTAATCGTATCAAGATAAGCACGCTTTTCTTCCTTGGTAAGAGGTGCGGGCTGTGTTTTGAAGTATTTCTTCCAGTTCTCATCCGATGCGACATCCTCGCCCTCACCGGTAATGTATTGGTCGATCACATTGTCTCTGTCGGGTCTTCCGATGGTATCGAGGAAAGGAAGCTCCAGGATCCTGTCCCACTGCCTTAAGCTCCAGTTGTCGGCCTTCGAGCCTGCAAGCCTCGTACAGTGGATTCTTGACTGCTGTCCGGCACCTACGCCGATAGCCTGTCCGTCAGCTGCGAAGCAAACCGAGTTCGACTGGGTATATTTCAGGGTAATAAGGCTGATGATGAGGTCCTTCTTCGCTGCCTCGGTCAGATCCTTATTCTTTGTAACTATATTGGTCAGCAGTTCATTATCGATCTTGAAATTGTTTCTTCCCTGCTCGAAAGTGATGCCGAATACCTGCTTTTTCTCCTGAACCTCGGGGATGTAATCCTTGTCGATCTTGATAATGTTGTAGCTGCCCT
>JAGCZE010000157.1 GCA_017960415.1 Lachnospiraceae bacterium | reverse complement strand
TTAGTCATTTTTGAGTCAGATATAACAAATTATTATTTACAGCACTCCTCATATTCATAAAACCATTTGACATTTTTAAGCCTGATAATATATGATAATAAAGGTTGGAGGTTAATCGAATGGATGCTTTGATGTTTGAAGAAATGCGTAAAAACGCGGATATCATTTCAAAATATGTAAAGGAAAAGGGCGCCGAGTCCGAAGAGATCAAGAAAAAACGTGATTTTATCAAAGAGGCGAAGAAGACTGCGCTTGAGATCCTTGATATTGCAAGGAAACAGGGATTTCTGGAGCTTAAACGCCTTGCGGACAAGCTTCAGCCCGATGGGATAGAGGGACACTTAAAGGACATGCTTTATTTCGTTGCCGACGGCATGGATACAGCTGTTCTTGAGGAAATTGCCCGCAATAAGTATTTTACGAACTGCTACTCGGGGTTCGGCGGATTGGAGTTCATCATATACATGTACACCTGCATGACCATACGCCAGAACGTTCCGCTGCAGGTCATCGAAGCGGTCATCGATTCGATGATACCTGATGTGGTAAGGCTCGAAGTCAATGTCAACAATACAGAAGGCTGCCTGTAACGGCAGCCTTTTATTTATTGTTTTGTCAGTTAAGATATTCGTTATCCATCCACTTCATGCGCTTCTCGAGCCAGTCCATCAGCGCTGCGGCACTTTCCACGGTTCCGTTGTCCTCATACGGAATGGGCTTGGAAAGATCTGATTTGTATTGTTTCAACAGTGCCCTTTCTTCACTTATGATCCTGTCTGTCACGCTCTTCCCGTTCTTTCCCGTCGGGGTGCGCAGTTCCGTCCAGCGGTCCCTGACACGTTTTACAAACCAGTCCTGCTTCATCAGAATTATATACCAGGGATTGGAACGCTCTCCGAAGGCATCGGAAAACTTCTTGTCATTGAACACCTTACAGTAAGATCCCGAAGTTGAGCCCATCATTGACCACTCAAAATCCCAGGGCGCGGTAAACGTAAGCTTTTTGATATTATCACTGTCCGAAAAATCGGCACACATGAAGAAGCTTCCCTCGCCTACATCACGGCTCATGGTCAGTTCGTAGATCAAAAATACATCTACAAACGAGTCAAGATCCACAGCCCGGTCAATGACTATCTCTGCCGGAGACATGGCATTTCCGTTGGAATCGGTCTTTTTCAGCTGCTTTGACTTGGCTTTCACAAGCCCGTAATCATCGCTGAAAACGTAATATTTGCCTTTTTCGCAGGCGTTGTAAACGATCTTGAAGCAATTATTGATATATTTATTGATAAATGCTTCCTGCGCCTCAGAATAAGTATCGCTCTTTATGCTGTAAAATACGGTCTTAAATGACTTCGTGACACCGTTCAGGTCCGTAACGGAAGGATTGCCGCAGTAGCTGACCTTGAAGCGCGGCATTTCGGCATGATTGTCTAGTTCCACAAGATAGCCGATGTCGGTTCCGGTATAACCTTCCGGCGGTTCATATACGTTAACACGGTTTTTATTGACCTGATTCTGTTCGCACAGCTCATAGGTTCCCACGAATTTGTCGTTCAGATATACATGTACCGGAATACCGTCCGAACAGTAGTTGCCGTTTCGTAAAAACGCCCGGCCGAACCTGAAGGCCACATCATTTTTCAGAAGATCGTATCCGCCCTTTAACAGAACCCAGCTCTTGCATTTTGCATCGGAATTGAGTCCGAACATGCTCTGCTTCTTTTCGAATTTGATACGGTAAGGGACCTGATTCTTTCGGATCAGGTTGACATTGCCCTCATATGCGGTGGAATTGCCCCTGACCCTGATACCGGCCGGAACCGCAGAAAGCCTGTATTTGTTCTCGCAGTTTATCGTATAGACTTCGCAGGTGACATATGTTTCACGGGAGACTACCTCGGCACCGTCTTTGGTATATACGCATATCGTGGGGATCGTTGTGGTTGATTCCAGATCGGACAGCTTCTTACGGATTGAAGCCGTAACCGATGCCGAGACCTGCGAGGTGAGCCGGTCACCCGATGGATCCCCGTTTTGGGCTGTATTCCGATTTTTATCCAAAGCTCCGGCTGCCCCGCCTTCGACAGGTAATGCAAACGCGGCTGCCCTGACCTCGTCATGGGGCAATGTCACCGACAATAACAGTACTGTAAAAACAATTAATAACACCTTTTTCATACATACAAACCTTTTCTTCTAAATTTCTGCACAACATAATAGCACTTTTTTCCGGCACGGTCAAATAGTTATCATAATCCGTCATAATTCGCCGTTTCGATTGTATTTTTTCGCTTTTTGGCGTATAATTGTATCAACAGATTCGTTTATTCACAGTATAGGGAAGCTTTATCCAAGCTTTCCCAAAACGGATAATAAAGGGGGTTATGCTATGCTGCTTATAGGTAACGGAAGGCTTGTAACACGTGACAATGATGCTCCTTTTTTTGAGAACGGGGCTGTGGTCTGCGACGGGAAGCTGATAGTTGAAACCGGCGATTTTTCCGCCATGCGGGCCAAATACCCGGATGCGGATCTTATCGACGCACACGGCGGGCTGATCATGCCCGGACTCATCAACGCTCACAATCATATCTACAGCGCATTGTCGCGCGGTATTTCCATCAATGGCTATGCTCCGAAGGGTTTTCTTGATATTCTCGACGGAATGTGGTGGACTCTCGACCGCAATCTTGATCTTGAAGCAACTCAATACAGTGCCGCCGCAACTTATATTGACTGTATCAAGAACGGCTGCACAACCATTTTCGACCATCATGCAAGCTTTGGGGAGATTCCGGGGAGCTTATTTGCGATAGCGGAAGAATCCGTTAAATACGGCATAAGGTCCTGTCTGTGCTATGAAACTTCCGATCGTGACGGCAAAGAGAAATGAGAGCAGGCTGTTAAAGAAAACGTTGAATTTATTGATTATTGCCGGAAACTCAGGGAAGAAAGCCGGAACGGTTCGGGCGCACAGACTGCGGATTCCGCCTCTTCGGGATGCGGCAATCAGGCCGGACGATCGGATCTGCTGGCAGGCATGTTCGGAATGCATGCCCAGTTCACACTTTCGGACAAAACCCTTGAAAAATGCGTCAGTGAAGCCCCCCGGGACTGCGGCTTCCATATCCATGTTGCCGAGGGCATCGAAGACCTTCACGACAGCCTGAAGCAGCATCACAAGCGTATCGTTGACAGGCTGCAGGACTTCGGGATCCTTGGGCAGCATACGATCCTCGGCCACTGCATTTACATTAACGAACATGAGATGAATCTGATACATGATACGGACACCATGGTCGTGCATAATCCCGAGTCCAATATGGGCAACGCGGTAGGATGCCCGCCCACGCTCAGGATCATGTCCAAAGGCATCCTGACCGGCCTTGGAACCGACGGTTATACAAACGATATGTTTGAGTCCATGAAGGTCGCAAATGTACTCCACAAACACAATCTCTGTGATCCTACCGTTGCCTGGGGCGAAGTGCCTCAGATGCTGTTCGAAAATAATGCGTTGATGGGCGCCCGTTTCTTTGAAACCCCCATCGGCAAGCTCAAAACCGGATATTCTGCGGATGTCATCACTCTTGATTACAACCCGCTGACCCCGATGGATGCATCAAATGTCAACGGGCATATCCTGTTCGGCATTTCCGGAAGATATGTAACTTCTACCGTCTGCGCGGGCCGCGTACTCATGAAGGATAGGGAGATCCCGGGCGTAGACGAGGAAGCTTTCTACGCACACTGCAGGGAAGTCGGCAGGAGAGTCTGGAACTCCATAAATATAGTTTGAAACACCGAACCACCATCAATAGAATAAACAGGTTTTTGGGCCGTCAACCGGTATATATAAACGGTTACGGCAGAGCGGAGGTATTATGAGCGACAGAATGAGACCCATCCCTTTTGGTAATCTGCTTGAACAGGTTATTTCCGAATATGCCCGGAATCATACGGTTTTCGGAGTAAGAAAGATGTATAAGGCCGGGGCTGTCAATCCCATTCACATCTTCGGCGAGACCCTTGAATTGCCCTTTGGACCCGCTGCCGGCCCCAATACGCAGCTGGCCCAGAATATCGCTGCGGCTTATTTTGCGGGAAGCAGGTTCTTCGAGCTTAAGACCGTACAGAAGATAGACGGTGAGGACCTGCCCGTTGCCAAGCCCTGTATCCTTGCGGAAGATGAGGGTTACAATGTTGAATGGTCGACTGAGCTGACGGTTCACCAGGCATTTGAAGAATATGTCAAGGCCTGGTGGCTGTGCAAGATCATGGCTAAAGAGCTTGAACTCGGCTCTCCCGACGGCTTTGTTTTCAATATGAGTGTCGGCTACGACCTCGAAGGGATCAAGCTTGCAAAGATCGACAGCTTCATAGAAGGCCTGAAGGATGCTGCCAATGCGGATGTTTTCGCAGGCAGTCCCGGAGATACGCTCCTTTCGGGTAAGCCGGATGCTGCGCAAAAGCAGAGAATATGGGATGTCTGTCGTCAGGCCGGCCTTGCTGCCATTGAATCGGGACTGCTGAAAAAAGTGACGAAGTCCGATATTGAGGCGGTTTCCCCGAAGGTCTGCCGTTCAGCTACACTCTCGACTCTTCACGGCTGTCCCGCAGAGGACATTGAAAAGATCGCTACATATCTTTTGACAGAAAAGAAGGTCAATACTTTCATCAAGCTGAATCCGACGCTTTTGGGCTATGATTACGCACGCAAAACGCTCGATGACATGGGTTACTCTTATATTCAGTTCGGACGTTTCCATTTTGATGACGATCTGCAGTACGAAAAGGCCGTTCCTATGCTGCAGCGCCTGCAGGCAACCGCCGACAGCCTCAACCTGGAGTTCGGTGTCAAGATAACAAATACCTTCCCTGTGGATATCAAGCGCGGCGAGCTGCCGGGCAATGAGATGTATATGTCCGGACGTTCCCTGTATCCCCTTTCCCTTTCCGTGGCCGAAAAACTTGCAAAGGATTTCGATGGCCGTTTACGTATCAGCTTTTCAGGCGGCGCCGACGCATTCAATATTATCAAGCTTCTCGCTACAGGGATCCGGCCTGTTACATTTGCGACAACCATCCTGAAGCCGGGCGGATATAACCGCATTAAACAGCTTGCGGATTTATATCAGGATCATCCGGCCAATGGGGCGGTTGCCAATACAAGCGGCAGTGATCGTTTGAACGATATCGGTACTGCGGGCTGTGGCATTCCTAAGATAGATGTTGCGGCTCTTTCCGCGCTCGTAGCTGCAGCCAAAACCGACCCTCATCATATCAAACCGGTGAAGAGCGTTCCTCACCGCAAGAGCAGCCGCAAGCTGCCATTGACCGACTGTTTCATGTCGCCGTGTTCGGATACCTGCCCCATCAATCAGGATATCACCGCATATATGCGGCTTGTTGAGAGCGGACGCTATCTCGATGCATTGAAGGTTATTGCCTTCAAGAACCCTCTTCCGAATATTACCGGAACAATTTGCGCACATCCCTGTATGTACGGGTGTACAGGAAGATTTTACGAGAATTCCGTTAATATACGTGCCGGGAAGCTTACCGCTGCAAAAGAAGCAAGCATTGAACTTGAAAAATACCTTGGTGATAAGAAGCTTCACAGCATCCAAAGCAACGGCATCAAAGTTGCCGTGATCGGTGCCGGGCCCGCAGGTATTGCATCGGCTTTCCTGCTGGCGCGTGCAGGTTTTGAGCCTGTTGTGTATGATAAACGTGAAAGCGGCGGCGGTACCGTTGCACATGTTATTACTGAACAGAGGATACCCCGGGATGCGATTGCCCAGGATATTGCATTTGCGACCGCTCTCGGTGCGAAATTCATTTACGGCAGGGAGATCAAAGACCTCGATGAGCTTAAAAAAGAAGGCTTCCGGTACGTGATCGTATGCGTCGGAGCCGGGAAGGCAGGTGTCCTTAAGCTTGGCGGTGACGATTCCGGCCGCCCGATCAATGCTATCGAGTTCCTTTCACGTGTTGTGAAGCATGATCCGGCCCTCGCCCCCGTTAAAAACGTCGCGGTTGTCGGTGCCGGCAATACGG
>JAGCZE010000156.1 GCA_017960415.1 Lachnospiraceae bacterium | reverse complement strand
CAGTCCTCGTTTATTATATTATTCATCATACAGCTCCTTTATATTTTTTCGGACAAATTAATACTAAAGAATTACTGTATGATTGGGAAGGGGTTTTTTACCCCTTCTTTTTTTCTTGCCAATGATAATTATACTCTAAGTCATAACTTTTCGTTATTATTCGCTCGTCATAATTTCCGTGCATATCCGTCGTTTCCCAGCTTGACGCAAACACCCCTGATCTCAAGCATCGTAAGGTTTCTGATGACTACATCCGCCTGCAGGCCGGAATCCGCACATATCTTATCAATACTGCTGCCTGCAGTCTCAAGGCACTTAAAAACTTTCGCCTCATCTTCCGACAGATTCCCTATTACCTGGGCCGCAAGATCCTTGTTTTCATCTGCTGACATATTTACATGAAGGCAATCTTTGAGTTTTTTACCGTTCTCCTCACTGTCTGTCCCTGTATTCGCTTTCTTCTGCATCGTAACGTCGCAGTTTCTGCTATCGCCTTCCCTCCTTGCCGCCAGGTACTTCGGTGCCAGATCCTCAATGATGTCGGCTGCCTTCGTTACGGCTTTCGCTCCGCTGCGGATCAGATTATTGCACCCCATGCTCAGGCGGTCGACGATCCTGCCCGGGATCGCATAGATATCCTTCCCCTGCTCCAGACCGTAATCGACCGTGATCCAGCTGCCGCTGCGCTGTCTCGCCTCCACAACAAGGATTCCGTCCGACAATGCCGCGATCAGCCTGTTCCTTCTCGGAAAATTAAACGAAACCGGCTGGGTGCCCGGATAATACTCCGATATGATCCCGCCCTTTGTCTTCATCCTGGTGTAGATATCCACATTCTCCCTCGGGTAACAAATATCCACGCCGCAGCCGAGTATCGCAAATGTATCCCCTCCTCCGTTTAATGCTCCTCTGTGGGCGAATCCGTCGATTCCGGCTGCCATACCGCTGATCACGTCAATACCGGCACGCGCAAGCTTCTTTGCCACATCGATCGCAACCTCTTTGCCGTATGTGCTGCATTCACGGCTGCCCACGATGGCAATGGCCGGAGTCGTGCTCACCGGAAGCTTTCCGATTACAAACAGCCCCACCGGCGGCTCCGAGATCTCTTCCAATCTTGCCGGGTAATCTCTGTCAATAAAACTGACAAAATGTATTCCCCTCTCTGCCACTCTTTCCCATTCTTCCTCGACATCCGTGCTGTTCCTTACATTCAGAAACCTTTCTGGAGCCTCAGGCCCCAGAGCTTTCAGCGCAATTATCTCCGCCGCTTCTGCATTGTAAGCGGCCCGGATCGAACCAAACCTTACAAACAGCGTGATGATCTGATTTCTGCTTAAGCCCGCATGAACAAACTGCATGATATATTTGTCGGCCTCCAGTCCTTCGGCTGCCCTGATGTTTTTAACAAGCTTTTCGATCTCAATATCCGCGCAGATCGTTTCCCGGTCGATCTCGCCGAAATCACAGTTATCTTGTGTGGTACCAGCTGTTTCGCTAAATATCATGCGTTTCTCTTTATCTTCTCTTCGTTCATCTACTGCCGGGCCCGCATAATTTATCTTTACTTCCCAATCTTCATCTTCCATTTCCGATAAATACGTCTCTTTGTTTAGTTCCTCTCTATCCACCGGGTTCGTTGTTTTTTTATTTTGCTCTTTTCTATCCTTTGTTGTTTTTATTTCTCCTGATTCATCCTTGTTTCCTGGCACAAGGTCTTTTTCGGTTTTTTTACCTTCGCTCATACTTTTGCCTCCTCCGTTCCCAGATTTTCCCTGTAGCCCAGTGCCTCCGCCAAATGCATGCACTCAATATTCTTCGACCCATCCATATCTGCAATGGTCCGCGCCACCCTCAGTATCCTGTGATATCCGCGCGCACTCAGGCCCATGCGCTCAAATGCCTCCTCAAGCAACTCCTGCTGATCCTTGCCCAGCTTGCAGAATCTGCGGATCTGTCCGGCCCCGAGCTGTGAATTAAAACAGATATCGAGTCCGCGGTAACGGTCCTCCTGTATGCTGACAGCACGCTCCACGCGCTGCCTGACAGAGGCGGAAGACTCATTGGCCTGTCCATTATTCAATTCATTGAAATTGATCTTATCGACATTGATATACAGATCTATCCTGTCGAGTATCGGCTGGCTGATCCTCGCGCGATAGCGCCTGATCATCGAATCCGTGCAGGTGCATCGGTTCCTGTCCGGAAAATACCCGCACGGACAGGGATTCATCGACGCCGCGAGCATGAATCTCGCAGGATATATATAAGACGCGTTGATTCTTGAGACCGTGACCGTTCTGTCTTCCAGCGGTCCTCGCAGGGCCTCTATAACTTCTCTGTTAAATTCGGGCATCTCGTCCAGAAATAAGACCCCCGACACCGCAAGCGAAACCTCGCCCGGCTTCGGCGTAATGCCGCCTCCGACGATCGATGAAACAGTCGCCGTATGATGCGGGCTGCGGAACGGCCGTTTCGTCATAAAATAATGCTCCCGATCCAACTTGCCCGCCACGCTGTAAATACGCGACAACTCCATACTTTCGTCAAATGTCAGTCTCGGCATGATCGTCGGTATCCTCCGCGCGATCATGGTCTTGCCGGCCCCCGGAGGCCCCGACATCATAATATTATGCTGCCCCGAAACCGCGATCTCCACCGCCCGTCTGGCGGTCAACTGCCCGGCGACCTCGGAAAAATCGACATTTTCATCCGATCCTTCAGACAGGAATATCCCATTGGGGTCGGCTCTCACAGGCTTCATATTTTCGGAAGGGGCACCAATCATAAAAGCAACCACATCCGCAAGATTCTCGGCTCCGATGCAGTCAATCCCCTCCACAACGGCCCCTTCCATCACATTGTCCTTCGGGACAATACAGGTTTCAAAGCCCTCCTTTTTGGCCGCAAGAACCACAGGCAGAACTCCGCTGACAGCTTTGATCTCGCCGTTCAGTCCCAATTCTCCCACTATGAGCGTTTTATCGAATTTGTCGGTCGGAATGATTTCCGATGCAGCCATAACAGCAATTGCTATGGGCAGGTCGAAGGCCGTCCCCGCCTTGCGAACATCCGCAGGCGAAAGATTGACCGTGATGTGCCTGGGCTTCATGAAGAAACCCGAATTTCTGATGGCAGTCCTGACTCTGTCTTTCGCTTCCCTAACCTCTGAAGAGAGGTACCCCACCATGGTAAACATCGGAAGCCCTTCGACGCAGTCTGCCTCACATTTGATAATGCGTGCTTCGATCCCGTAGATCGCCGCACTTGCTATACTGCAAAACAATATCTGTCCTTTCCCTCTCCGCCGGAAAAGAACAAAAAGCATGATCAAAAGCCCTTTCACAGACAGTATATAGTCTGCAAAAGGGCTTGTCAATCAATTATTCTTTTATATGTAATTAAAGGCCCAAGAATTGTCTTTTTACCGGCAAATCAGCCCTGCCTTGACAAGTATTATCCCGGAATCACACCCGACCTTCCTTGTCATGCTTATCTCTGGTCAGGATATTCTGCAATTCCTTCATGAATGTATCAACATCCTGGAATTCCCTGTAAACCGACGCAAAACGGACATACGCAACCTGATCGAGACTGCGCAGATTCTCCATGATCAGCTCCCCGATGAATGAAGACGGAACCTCCTTGGAATCCTGGTTCAGGATAGTATTCTCGATATCATCGATCATCTTCGTGATCTTCTCGATCTTCACCGGACGTTTCCTGCATGAGAGCATGATGCCCTTCTCGATCTTCGCGCGGTCGTAAGGCTCGCGGGAATTGTCCTTCTTGATCACAAATACCGGAATAGTCTCGATCTTCTCATAGGTCGTAAATCGCTTCCCGCACTTGTCGCACTGGAGCCTGCGCCTGATCGAATCACCGTCCTCCGCCGATCTCGAATCTATTACTCTGGTGTTCTCATCCCCACAATACGGACACTTCATATCATTCACCCCGTGAGACAATAATAGTGAAGAGACTTATGATCCCTTCACTATTAGTGTAGATATTATCTTAATAGAAGTCAAGAAATATATATCAATTTGTTCGGTGTCTGCCTTCGGATCACTCCCCGGGCTCGCTTTGTTCTCCTTGTTGACTTTGTTGGCTTTCACCGCTTGTGTCCCAAATCGCATAAAGTGTTACGGGTTCGGTACTTGTGTACTTCTTGCTTGCATCAACATTCGGAACCGTAGCTTCCTTGTCATCCGCCCAGCCAAGAAGCTTGTGACCCGCAACTGTATCTCCGGCCGCGAACGGGAACTGATAAGCTTTGAGCTTACCGCCCACAGGAACACTGAATACATAATTGTCTATCCATTCAATCCGTTTCTTCTCATCTTCAGCAAGATTAAGTTCCCCGCTGTTTGAACTGAAGCTAACCTTACAGCTGTTTATAACAAGCACAGGGCTCTTCTCGCCTCCGGTCGATTCTCCGCTCTCTGCCGAGCCGTCGGATACCACAGCTTCTCCCACCTTCAGTACCACGTAATCGGTAGCCAGTGTGTAAGCGAAATCGCTTCCGTCCTTAACCTTGTTACCCTTCTCCCTGATCAGGATATAAGAATCTTTCGTAAATGTATGCTTGGACGCCTTTTCTTCACCGACACCGGCATATTTTGAAGAAGTCTTATCAAGTGTGAGCTTGGTCCCGTTGGCGCATTTCGCCCACTTGATCAGATCGCATCTGATAGTTCCCGGATTTGCCAGCTCTGCTTCAAAATCAGCCTTATCCATGATCACATACTCAAACTGATTCGAAACCGGCGTCTCCAGCCCCGACTTGATACCGTTCAGAACAAAAGTATTCTTCTCATCGATCGCAACGACATAATTCTCTTTTGCGTTCGTAAATACAGGAGGCAGAGCCCGCAGTTCCAGGAAATAGCTCTGTTCGCCGTATACCGAAGCAGGTTTTCCGACACCGGCTGACTTCCTGACCATCAGATCCACTTCCCCACCGGCCAGCTCAAACAGCTTCTCTACGGGAATACCGCTCACTTTCTCGCTTGTGAACAGCTCCCTGGCCTCAGCAGCCTTCTTTACTGTCTTATAATTACTCGTATAAATCAGCGAATCCGTTGCAGTGCCATCCTTGTTGAAGGGCCGGATCGTATATGTCATTTCTTCATCCCAATTGAGACAGAAATCGAAGCCGTTCTTTATCTGAACAATATCCTTCGAAACATCGATCTTGACCTTCTGCGGCTTGGCGGGTTTCTTAACAGAGACCTTGGCCGCCTTGCTACAGCGGGTCCAGGTTTTATCGTTTATATAGCCTCCACTGTATTTAAGCCACAGATTGCATTTTTCGTCTTCATATGCACATGCAACATATTCCGAAAGAAGCGCAGCGTTGAGCTTGTAGTCAGGTTTTGAATTGATCACAAAACGCATTCCTTCTTTAGCTTTTGAGATATCGTGCACAAACAATTCCAACCCAAAATCCTTGGCCGTTTCCGCATCAGGGAGTGCTTCAAAACGGACAACGATCCTGTTTCGAATTTCTTCCGGTAAAGAAAAGAACTCACTATTAACAACAATATCACCTACAAAACCGCGGCTGATAGAAGGCCTATATCCATCATACAGAAAATGGTATTCAAAATTTTTAGTATCAAGTTCAACAATATCACTATAAACTGACCCAATGACATCGTCATTCATTATAAAACTATTATTTCCATAATAATACCTTCCGTTATCATACCAATAAGCCCAATAATCATCACCTGTAACAATAGAAATGTACGATTTTGCACGTTCAATTATCGCTTCCTTGTTTGCAAACCCATGCTGAGTAATGTCTACATCTTCAGATTCCTCATAATCATAAATTACCTTGACTCTGTAAAGCCTTTCCGTTTCATTCTTATCATACTCAAATATCCAGTTATCTCCATTGGTCAAAGCCTCTTTTGAGTTCAGGTTAACTCCTGATTTCAGAGTGAATGTTCCGGCAAAATGCAGGTTTCCCTTACTGTTTCTGATCTTAACAGCTTCGATTGCCGTACTGCTTATTGGATTTTCATTTGGATAAAAGACATATTCGTAACTTAAATAAACAGCATTATCAACACAAGGATTCTTCTCTGAAGCTTCGGCAAAGCAGAAATACAGCATTGCCATCTCATCCGTAAAAGTTTTCAGATCACTCTTTGAATAATCCTTTTTATCGCTGCCTGATTTCACACTAAATGAGCTTATAGCAAATTCCTCGCTACCTGCTTTTGATGCCTCAACATAATCAAGCTCAATCTTCGATATCTTCGTATCGTTACCCTTTATGACCAGATTCGCAGAATACTCTTTCTTTCCTGAAGCAGGTTTTTCAAGCGTGATATAAAGATAAGCATCCTTATTCTCGGCTATCTTAAAACCATCTGTTTTATCATACAGAGGGAATCCAATTTCCACCACGTAATTGCCGCTGTAATTATGGTAGGCATAACAAGAAGTAGACCTTTTGAAAGATTTAAAATTTTTTGCTGTCAGTGTGCCCGACTCACTTTTTAACTGTGCAACCCAAACTTCAAAATCGTCTTCAACTATATGGTCAACACCCGTGTCGACAGCTACAAAAACATGATCCAGCGCATCATCATACCAAATCTCTTTTATTTTAATCTCCGCTGGTTTTTCCTGGCTTTCACCCCCGGTCTCATCAGCATAGCCGGAAACCGCGGTTCCTAGTGACAAGAACAGCATAGCAGCTGCCAGAAATGATAATAAACAGATCAGTCTTCTTTTCATATCGCATCGCTCCTTCGTATGATCATTTGCCCCGGGAACACCATCCTTTGCGTCCCTGTATTTTCCGGTTGTAAATCGATGTCATTTAGTAAAGATATGACATTGTTTGTAAAAAGTAACATTCTTTACGTAAAAAACCACATAATACGCACAGTTACAGTTATACTTCTTATATCGGTATGAAGCGGTGAAAAATTAACCTTAATTCTGCACAAACATGTTATTTGTGTAAACATTGGATAAGTATCTGCAACGAGTTTGTTTTCATGTTTTTTCAAATACCCGGTTTCCCAAACTCATACATTCCGATCCCTGCCGCGATCGTCAGATTCAGCGAATCGACATATTCGGTCTGCTCAATCCGTACCGGGCATCCGCAACCTGAGAATTCCTTGGGCAGACCCGTTGCTTCATTGCCAAAGATCAGGCTGAAGCTTTCGCTTAAAGGCTTCGGTGCATCCTGCAGCGAACAGCTTCCGTCGAGCATGAAAGGGTAGAACATCCTTGCACAGTCTTTGTTCAGAGCTGTTTCCCCGCCTGTAACTCTTCCCGGTGCAGAGTATTTCTCAGAATACTCTGTAAAACTCTCAAACAGTTCATGCCTTATCCGGAACAGCGAGCCCATACTGGCCCTGACAGTCTTGGGATTGAAAATATCCGCTGCAGGCTCGATAACAGCCATATCATAATATCCAAACCCGCACGCGGTGCGGATGATAGTGCCAAGATTGCCCATATTGGACGGATTGACCAGGACTATGTGGCGTGCTTCCTCGTCCAGACTGCAGCTGAATTTCTCAAACACACCCACCACGTATACATTCTCTTTATCCGACAGCTTCTCGATGAGCTTGTTGTCCTGCCTGATAGGAATTGTAATTCTCGCACTTCCGCTCCCTGTGTTATTGGATTTGTAACGTTCTTCACAGACTTTCCTGCATTTCTCCCCGATCATTTCCTTTTCAGGGAAGCTCGAATGTACCAGAATCTCTATCACCTTCTCCGGCATCGCATCAACCAGCTCAAGTGTCGGAAACGCACCGAGTGTATATGAGTAATCGCTGTCCTTCTTGTATTTTTTTATCTCCATATCAAACCTCATGTACCGAATGAAATAAATTGTCAAACGAGAGCCGCAAACTGCTCCTGCGTCCGGTTGATTCTTTGTCGTGTAATCATACTGACAGGAAGCACTCTCTTTTCAGGTACTCCTTGAATTCTGCCTTATCCCCGGTTTCATAAAAGCTGATCAATTTACTCAAAAAGCGATTGATATCATTATACTTAACCGAAAGAATTCCCCGGTCATACTGCATGAGTATCTTGTTTGACATCAATTCAGCCATTCTCTTGTTACCGTCCGTAAAAATCTGTGCTCTTGTCAGAAAGGCAAACATTTCAAAAGCCGAATCTGTTTTATCCCCAATCTTGTTGATCCTGTCTATTTCTGAAATTATCGTTTCCTCACATGGGATCTCGGGCCTCCAGTCAGTTCCTGAAATGATCACATCCGTTTTTCTGATCTCACCCGGTTTATAAACCAGATTTTCGGTAATGATCCGATGCAACTGTTTCATGAAATCAAGATCATTGGGGAAATCTATACAGCCTATAACAACTTCCCATCCACGCTTCATATTAGTGATAAAAAGCATTTCATCTCTCGTAGTTTGTACAGGCAGATTCATGATCAGACTCTGAGTATTAGGAAATGTAGTTCCGAGTCCCTCTATCCCGGCAGCTTTCCAGACAGAATCAACGATAAGTCTCTTTCCCAAAGTAATTGCATCGCTATTTCTGGAATACTCCCCCGACCGAGCGCATTCTTTCAGATCAAGATTATTATAGTCCATTTCCATATCCTTCATAGTATTTTAATCCTTCCTGCTCTGTGATTCCGCCAATTCCCTGCATACCACACTAGCCGCTATCAAGCCTGCTGCCGCCGGCACAAATACCGCCGACCCCGGGGTAGAGCGCCTGGTGTGTTGAGCCTTGTTCTCTTCGGCATCAATGTTCTGCGTCATATTCTCCGGTTTTATAGCTTCCTCAGTTGAGAACACCGCCTTCAGGCTGTTTATTCCGCGTTTCCTGAGTTCCTTGCGCATGATCTTCGATAGCGCATCATTCTTGGTTTCATAAATATCAGCAACCTTTAATTGCGTCGGATCAAGCCTGTTGCCGCATCCCATAACCGAGATCACGGGAATTCCGAGTTTCTTCGCTTCGACAATGATCCCGATTTTCGCAGTCACTGTATCTACCGCATCGATAATATAATCAAAGACGCTGAAATCTATATCTTCTGCAATCGTATCTCTATCCTTGATACTTCTCCCATCCGGCAGGTAAAAACATCTGTGCTTTGTCACGGAAATCTTCGGATTGATCGATCTGATCCGCTCCTCTGCCGCATCCGTCTTATGCATGCCCAGAGTCTGCTCGGTCGCGATGATCTGACGGTTCAGATTTGACAAACATACCTTGTCATCGTCAATAATGTCAATATGCCCGACTCCACATCTAGCCAGCGCTTCAACGACATATCCTCCGACCCCGCCTACTCCGAATACAGCCACGCGAGAATTCCACAGTCTGTCAAGCGCAATATCTCCCATGATCATGCGGGTTCTTATATATCTTTCATCCATATTCAATCCTTCATCACGCCTTACTCCCAACGCCCTTTCATATCAAAAAAATACCCGAGATTGATCCTTACCTCGCGCCTTTCGATATCCCTGTTCGTATAACAGCACTTGTCGAAGCCGATCAATTCGAATCCCTGATGCAGATAAAATCCGATTGCCTTGGTATTGCAGCTTTGCGTTTCCAGGATGAGCGCACGTCTTTTCTGTGTAGCGGCTATTTCCTTGGCCTTATCCATCAGGCGCTTTCCGATGCCTTTTCCCTGTAGGCTGTCATGTACCCACAGTTCCGTAACCATCAGCCTGTTCGACCATTCTTCGGGACATACTTCGATACAAGCCATCATCTCGCCCGTGTCGCTCACCACACCATATGCCTCGGCATTTTCCCAATGGTCGGCATATAACTTATCCGGAAAATCATATTCTTCGGGTGTATGCACGATCTCGGTTTCAGCCTTTGTCCTGACCAGCTTAATGTTACATCCGTCATATCCCAGCGGATCGATCTGAACATCATAAAAGCTGTCAT
>JAGCZE010000155.1 GCA_017960415.1 Lachnospiraceae bacterium | reverse complement strand
CTATTCCGATATAATTTACCAATTGTTCGGATTTAGTAAGTATAATGCTGTCGGTTTGTATTCTTCATGCACCTTATCTATGTTCTTTTCCAATATTTCATAAGGCCCTTCCGTATAAGCCTCCAACAAATGAAACGCTTCCTCAAAGGCTTATTTGTTGACGAGCCTTTATTCTGCACCGGAAACTATGTCATACTACTATCTACAAGAAGCAAACAGTGATCTGTACGGAGACGGATAAGAGTGAACTTCTGGTCATAATGTCCAGAAGTTGGCCTTAAAAATCTCTTTCACTACATGCTGATTTTTGATAAAATATGAATGGGGAGCGTATCCATGAAGAAGGGGTGAAACAAAAATGAGATTGTTTGTAGCAATCCAGCTGTCCGACGATATGAAGTATTCTATCGAGGGCGTACAGGATGAGTTTTATGATCAGGGAGTGAAAGGAAACTATACCATCCGTGAAAATATGCACCTGACTCTGGCGTTTATTGGCGAATATGGGGATCCGGACCGGGTGCTAGATGCATTGGAATCCGTAAAGTTTGCACCATTTGATATGACATTGAAAAGAGTCGGTAATTTCACAGACCTTTGGTGGGCAGGGATCAGTGATAATAAAGACCTGAATGATCTGGTAAAGGGGATCAGGCATGCTCTTGCCGAATCAGGTATACCATTTGACAGGAAACGTTTCATGCCGCATATCACTTTCCTTCGGAAGCCGGTTTATACAGGAAGTGATAATCTCAGTACAAATCTTAAGCCAACAACGATGAGGGTTGATCACATATCCCTGATGCTTTCCACAAGGGGTAAGAATGGAATGATATACAGTGAACTGGGAAGTGTGATGGCACAGGAGTAAAGTATTATGCAATAGTAGGAGGGCATATGAACTACAGATTATTGGGGAAGACAGGACTTAAGGTAAGTGAGATCGGTTTTGGCGGAGAATGGCTTGAAAGACATGATGAAGCAGAGTCGGTAGAGCTTCTTAAGTATGCTCATAGTCAAGGGATAAACATCGTTGATTGCTGGATGCCGGATCCCAAATCGAGGGACATCATAGGAAAGGCAATGGAAGGGTGCCGCGATTCGTGGTATGTACAGGGTCATATCGGATCTACTTATCAGAACGGACAGTATGTCAGAACAAGGGAAATGAAGTATGTTCGTCCTGCTTTTGAGGATCTCCTTACCAGATTTCACAGCGACTATGTCGATCTCGGAATGATCCATTATATTGACTCTGTGGAAGAATGGAACAAAGTCATGAACGGGGAGTTCATAGAGTATGTCCATGAACTTCATGAAAATGGAGCGATAAGGCATATCGGACTTTCCACGCATAATCCCCTGATCGGTAAACTGGCAGTGGAGACCGGTTTCATTGAGATGATCCTGTTCAGTATCAACCCTGCATTTGATATGAGACCCGCCACAGAAAATCTTGAATCTATGTTCGGCGGGTATGATAAGGATCAGTTGTCGGGAATAGATCCGGACAGAGCACGTTTTTATCAGATGTGTGAAGAAAATAACGTGGGGCTCACGGTAATGAAGGGATATTTTGGCGGAGCATTGCTTGACAAAGCCAGGTCGCCCTTCGGAGTTGCTTTTACTCCCGTACAGCTCATCCACTATGCACTCACGCGACCGGGCGTATCGTCGATCCTGTGCGGGTATGATACAAAAGATCAGGTTGATGAAGCAGTATATTATGAAAATGCGACTGATGATGAGAAGGATTATGCATCAGTGATCGCAAATGCACCGCTTCATTCATACAACGGACAGTGTACTTACTGTGGTCATTGCAAGCCGTGTCCTGTAGATATAGATATAGCAATGGTCAATAAGTTTTACGATCTGGCGATAGCTCAGAAAAAAGTTCCGGAAAGTGTAGCACAGCACTATAAAGCACTCAGGCATACTGCATCAGAATGTATCGGATGCAAAGGCTGCGAGAGCAGATGTCCGTTTGGAGTAGAAGTTGCGAACCGGATGAAAAAAACAGCGGAGTTGTTCGGGGTATGAAATAAATGGCAAAGAATAATAAAGCTATGATAGGTTCCATACTGATCATCCTGGCGGGATGCTTTTGGGGAAGCATGGGGATATTTGTAAGAAAACTGGGCACATACGGGTTTAATTCTATACAGATCGTTTCAATACGTGTGACCCTGGCAGCATTGATCTTTGCTTTGATTCTGCTGATCAAGGATCGTGCCGGGTTTAGGATTTCATTTAAGGATATTCCTCTTTTTCTTGGGCTTGGATTTGGAAGTATCCTGTTTTTTACCATATGCTATTTTACCGCCATTACAATGATGTCGCTCTCAACGGCAGCGATCCTGCTTTATACGTCACCTGTATGGATCATGATCATGTCGGTTCTGTTCTTTCATGAAAAGCTTAATAAAAGGAAGCTGGTGGCTCTCGCTCTCGCATTTGCAGGGTGTGTATTTGTTTCCGGGATTTCCGGTGAAGGAATGACACCGGCAGGATTGCTGGTTGGACTCGGATCCGGAATAGGATACGGATTATACAGCATTTTAGGTACAATAGCATTGCGGAGATATTCTCCATATACAGTTACTACTTATACATTCATATTTGCGGCAATTGGTTCATGGATCATATGCTGGCCGGCAGACATGCTTAATAAGCTTTCAGACACTGCAGATATTGGATTTCTGATAGTATTTTGCTGCCTGACTGCTTTGATCACTGCCGTGATCCCGTTTTTGGCATATACGATCGGACTTGAAAGCGTGGAGGCGAGCAAGGCAGGGATAATTGCTACCATCGAGCCTATGGTAGCAACATTGATCGGAATACTTGTATTTTCCGAACAGTTAACAATCATGTCGGGATTAGGGATCCTTTTGATCCTGTCAGCAGTAGTTATTCTGAACCTGAAACAGAAAAGAGAGAATATTTAAATAGCAATGCCGAAATTTATAAAAGTGAAAGTGTCAGGAGGAAGGAGCTGCCAATGAAAGAATTACTATTGGACATGCTGTTTTGATATGGTTGCGATATCGAAGTTGTTCCTCGGAGGGAGACTTGCTGCTCGCGCACTGCCAACAGATTCCGGTTTGTTTGGAAAATATGTTAGCACTTTATATCGCAATATAATTAGAAATATGATTTCTGCAGAGCCTGGTTCAGCTTACGGAAGAATAACGAAAGGTTGGCAGCATGAAGGAAGAGCTTGAAATTATGCCGATTGAAATAGCTGGAACGAGGTACGGCAGCATGATTTACGTACCCGGGGGAACTTTTAAAATGGGCTCAGATCATTTTGAATGGTCGATGCCGATCCACGAAGTGACCATAGACAGCTTCTATATTGGAGAAACTCAGGTTACCCAAGAACTGTGGAAGGCTGTTACCGGCAGCATCCCTGATGGAGAAGTTTTAGCTAAAGGGATTGGTGATCGGCTTCCTGTCATAAATGTTTCATGGAACGAGATCGTCAACACATTTTTACCTGAACTGAACAGGCTGACAGGATTGAAATTCCGTCTTCCCACAGAGGCGGAATGGGAATTTGCAGCCCGCGGCGGTAACAAGAGCAAGGGATATAAATACAGCGGTAGTAACAAATTGGTTGATGTGGGCTGGTACTGGAACAATTCGGATGCGTCCGTTCATTCTGTGGCAACTAAAAAAAACAATGAACTTGGCATTTACGATATGTCGGGAAATGTCTGGGAATGGTGTCAGGATTATTTCGTGCCATCGTATCCGTCGGAACCGGTTGTGAACCCCACCGGACCCGAGACCGGAACGGAACATGTCATGCGCGGCGGCAGTTGGGACAATATGCCGGTAAATCTCCGGGTCGGACATCGGTGTGCGAACCCTCCGGATTATAAGTGGGAGAATATAGGGCTGAGAGTGGCAATTTAGTGAAGAAAATCATTAAGTCAGAGTACTTATACAGGAGATGATCATCTTGAAGAAAACAATATGGGTCATAATACTGATTTTGTTGGTTTTGATAATTCCGATTCCAGGTGGAATATATAAAGACGGTGGGACAAAGGTTTTTAATGCGCTTACTTACAAGATCGTTGTCTGGAATCGCCTGTTTGTAGAAGGCACTTACCATAAAACTTCGATATTCTGGTTGCCCAATAATTTTAAAAGCATAGATGATCTCTGGGAGATGGAATATGGCCAGAATAAGGAAAACACAGAGGATACATCGACGGAAAGCGGCCTTTATAGTATAAAATACGAGCTCGGTAATACTGAAACTCATTTTTCTGATACTCCTTCAGAAGCAAAAGTTGGGGATTTAGTGGAGATAAAAACAAACGAGATATTATATGATGGCGATATTCATGTTTACGTAGACGGGCAGGAGATAAGCAAATCGCATTATGATAGTGATTACTGGGGATATTCATTTATAATGCCCGATAAAGATGTGCTGGTGACTGCAAGGTTTTATACCAAAAGTGAGATATGGGGAATGGACACTGATGAGGACGCTCTAAGGGAGAAGTACCCGGAGTATTTTGATCTTACTACTTCGAAAGGTTTGGAAGTATATGTTTGGCAGATGGCGCGTGACAGTTATTCGTTCGGAGTGTTGCCCGGAACAAATCGCGTAAAAACACTCGATGAAATGGTGATCATGAAAGGTGCTTCCGCTGAAGAAATGCGGATCATCCTATCCTCATATGACATTGATGAGCGCGATATATGCATTATCCCATGGCAAAACCCGATTTCAAGTTATATTGCAGAATGCTTGATTATACAGAAAGACGAGGATTCCGTTTCCATAGAAAAGCGTAAACAGGAATACGTTGACAGAATTCGTGATATGCTGTTTAAATCCGGTACAGGCAGCAATCAACGAGGCACGTTAACCAAGCCAACATGTTTTTTAGGAACTTTTGAGATCCCAAAAGATTTCATGAGGAAGAGCGGAAAGCTATATTATGGCGATGGACGTTCCTTCCGGTTCCCCGAAAAGCTTGAATTTAAGCTATTTCTGGTATAGGGAGTCTGTTTAGACTCCCTATATTTTTTTAATCAAAAAATATAAGGTGTTACATACGGATACGTACAGACGGATCTGCTGAGTACACTTTTTAGTGCGTTCGAGGTTAAGAAACTAGAAAATTCCCCGGACGCTTTTTTGCGTCTTGGGGCAAAAAGTGCAAGAAATCTCTTGTTGAAGAGATCCGTAAGGAATATGAAAAGAGCATTCAGGTACCGCCTTCTGCAAAGCCTGTTCCCAAGATCCTTTATACGGACGGAGAGGAGCGGGTGCTCTGATGAGGGAATACAACAGAGACATTAGCTGAATTGAATGGTATTGATCTCGGGGGAAAACAGATTTAGAAAAAATGTGGAGGTTGGGTGGGAAGAAGACTATATTTTTCTTTAAAAATCACGCCTGTTTTGATAAAATTTATATGTTGGTTTTAAATATCCGGACGTAGCTTAATTACAGCCTCGCTCGTTTATGAGGTTGCTGTATCGAGCAGAGCGCGTGATGATAGGATTCACGAGGTGCGGGTGCAAATCCTGTCGTTGTTAGAGTCCGGTAAGATTAGCCATTCAGAGTCCAACAGAAATAGCCAATTCCGGACCATCAGAAATAGCCAATGCACCAGTTTCTCCTTTCGTTAGTTTTCGATTTTTGTAATTGTTGAAATAGATCCCGCAGTGAGAGTTATTGTTTCACGCTTTCGTCCGCGATAGCTGTTTCCTTTGATCATAAACACGGCCGCATCGTCAAATATCCTGTCTATCGCGCAGAGCAGTGATGAATCCTCGCTGAAGAACTCGCTCCATTTGTCCGGACCCTTATTGCTTGTAAGGATCATAAGATTTGGCCCTTCCTTGTTGTACCTGCGGTCGATAACGTCAAAAAACATCCGGGTGGCTTCCTTGTCAAATACACAGCGGCCTACCTCGTCTATAATAAGACAGGAGGGCTTTACCAGACCGTTGATTGTCGATGCCTCCCGTCCGTACTTGCGCGCTTCCACAAGACGCTGGTTAAGCTCTGTCGCTTTCAGAAAGTAGCTTTTAAGTCCTTTTTCACAGCAAGCACGGCCATACGCCATCGCCAGGTGCGTCTTCCCGACTCCGGGCGGGCCTATAAGGGCGATATTCTTGTGCGCGTACAGTGCGTTCAAGGTGGGTAATTCCTTTAAGGAATCAGCCTGTTTTCCGTGTAGCCTTTCGAAATCAAAGTTCGAAAAAGTCTTGGGTTCGCGCAACGGAAGCCTGCTCATGCGAAGCAGCGTCGATACGATCTGTGCCTTTTTCTTATCCCGCAGGTGTGCCAGGAAGGATGCGACGGCATTTATACCGGTCTCGCCCAATTCCTGTGTCATCGAGAAGGAGGCCATTTCCTCCGCCGTGAGTTCCAACCGGAGGTACTCGGCAGCTTCCTGTATCTCCGTGAAAACGGAATCATTCATCTTCCAGTCCCTCCTCGAAGTTGAACTGGCTGAAACCGTCATCGGATTCCAGGGAATCCAGCTGTTGTATTTTTATCGTCACGGGCATGCTGGGCTGCTCCTCGGGCTGAAGAACCGCATACTGATCATTACACCAGCTGTCGCGCTTTCCCCATGTGACGTCATGGGTTGTCAAAAGCTTTGACATGTCATCCGAGTAGATTTCAAGGATGTACCCGTCACGTTTCATGCGGCAGGTTTTTCGGGTATACCAGTAAGGAACGCCAAATCTTCTGCCTTCGTAACTGACAAAGCCATCGAAAGAAATAATTCTTTCAGGGCAGAGGTAATAACTGAGCTCAGGTGTTTCCACAAGAGCGCTTGCGTGTTTCATGCAGACACAGGCATGCTTGTCCGAGGGGACACAGTCAACAGCCTTATGATAAGTCCCGTCGGCTCTTGAGCACCATCCCGCGGCCTGATAGTTAAGCTCGGTGATCTCCGTGAAAACACGGCCGGCAAGGAAGTTGTCCTTGACGTAACGCACAAGCCTTTCAACGGCTCCCTTGGTAAAAGGATGCCTGGGCTTGCAAAGCTTTGTCTCGAACCCGACATTGCCCATAAAGAGCTCGTAATCCTTGTTCCACACGGGACGCCCCTCCGTGTCCCTGCGAACGACGACGCTCTTCATGTTGTCCGTAAGAATTCTTTCGGGAACGCCCATCTGAAGGAACGCGTGGATCATGCCGATAAAAAGGTGTTCCTGCTTGGCGTTGGGAAAGAACTCTATGTAGCGTTTGCCGCAGGCATGGCAGATCATCGCGAAACAGGCTATCTTGTATGTTTCGCCTGTTGCTGTTTCGACGGTAACAAAACCCCAGTCCATCTGGTAACACTCGCCAGGATTGGTTGTGTAACGTCTTCCGCGGTTCCCCTGGGGTGATACCAGATGGCGTTTGGGAGGAAGCAGGTCCTTGTGTTCGGAAATATACCTTTTTACGGAGGTTTTGCTGCCGGTGTACCCGGCCTCGCACAAACGGTCAAAGATCGCGGCGGAATTCTTAACGCCTTTGCGAAGCAGACCGTCAATCAGCCCGGTAAAACCGGAAAGTACTGTTATTTCGGCTTTTTTCCCGGTAAGACCATGAGGAGCGACAATAAAGCTGTTTTCCTTTAACCTGCGCAGTCTCGCGCGGGACAAGCCCGTGCGGCGCTCCAGCTCAGCGAGGTTGATTTTTTCAAGAATGAATTGTTCACCTAATTCACTCTTCATTTCATTGAGCGCTTGTGTTATTATTTCAGTTAAGTCATTGTCTTTTTCACACATGCAATTCTTAGCTGATGCATTGGCATACACCAGTTTAAAACACACAGGCGAAAAAGCAATGGCTTTTTCTTTTGGACAAAAAGTGGCTTTTTATCGCGGACTCTGAATGGTTATTTCTGCTGGACTGTTATTGGCGATTTTCGCCGGACGCTAACATCGTCCGGTTTGCAATAATATCCGGACGTAGCTCAATTGGTAGAGATCGGCCCTAAAGGGATGCTCGCTAAACAGCATGTATGCGGGTTCGAGCCCCGTCGTCCGGTCTATACGGGTGTAGCTCAATGGATCAGAGCAGTGGGTAGTTAATCCACAGACATGGGTGCTTGACGGCGATACTGTATCATACGGCAGTGCCTACGATCTTCGGGAGACGCTGGAATATGATTTCTCTCAGGAACGGCAGTTTAGGTATAACGGCTTAACTATGACGGAGACTGTTCACCATCTGGCAGATTTTATTTCCCGCCTTTGGCAGATTCATATTTTCGGTGAGGGTAATACACGCACAACTGCGGTATTCTTTATCAAATATCTCAGATCATTGGGCTTTGATGCGGATAATGATCTGTTCGCGGAGCATTCATGGTATTTCAGGAATGCTTTGGTACGGGCAAATTACAGCAATCTTCAAAAGGGTATTTATGAAACTACGGAATATCTGGAACTGTTCCTGCGGAATCTGCTCATGAATGAGAAAAACGAGCTTCATAACCGGGATATGCATGTCAGCGGTAAGTTGACCCGGAAACAGACCGGTGACCCGATAAATGACCCGATAAATGACCCGATAAAAAAAGTTGAGCCGAGTGAAAGAGAACAGCAGATTATTGATTTACTACGATCTCATAAGGGTTTGACCAGAAGCAAGATGGCAGAAATCCTTCGGTGCTCTAACCCGAGCGGGAATGATGGCGGTGTTGTAATGCTCAGCCATTTCATGATAAACAGCATTGATCTGTTGATCATTCCACTTATTGTTATGGATTACAGCCGTCTTGCAGTTGTCAGGCACCAGGATCCTTGAAACGCCACCAAAGTACTCATACATGTGAACATGAGCACTGATCCAGGAGTCCTGCTTTTCATTCAGAAAAGCCTCGACGTAAGGGTATTGGCTATACGTCAGGACACCAACAAAGATGTAGGCGTTGATGATCTCACCAGTATCGGGATCAATGATTTGGGCCGGATCGCCAGCCCAATCAACCTCGATCTGTTCACCGGG
>JAGCZE010000154.1 GCA_017960415.1 Lachnospiraceae bacterium | reverse complement strand
CCAGAATCTTCTCCATGCTGCACCTCCTGTTCGTGATCACGCTTAGTATACTTTTTATATTACACCTTACTCATCTGTTTCGCAACCAATGACCATAGAAGAACTCAAAGAAATCGGGATTTCACAGGCCTGTTATAAATATCAGATATTAATCTCTCCGTTATCCCCATCAACGCCTTCATACAGCGGTTTCACCGATTCAACGAATCTCTCGACCTGCTCGGGGCAGCGTCCTATATAGAGCGACGGCTCAAGCACAGCCTCAATCTCTTCCTGTGTCATGCCGAACTCGGGATGCTGTGCCAATATTTCGGGCAGGTTACAGCGATCACCGTTCTTCATATTGGCGGTAGCCTCCATAGAGCACTGTCTGATCAGCTCATGCAGCTGCTGCCTGTCTCCGCCGCGCTTCACGCCCTCCATCATGATATTCTCGGTAGCTATGAAAGGAAGGTATTCTCTTACAGTGCGTTCAACTATTTTTTCATTTACGACCATGCCGCTGGTTACGTTCTTCGCAAGTCTCAGGATAGCATCCGCGCACAGGAAGCCTTCCGGCAATGAGATCCTGCGGTTTGCGGAATCATCAAGAGTCCTCTCAAGCCACTGCGTAGCCGCGGTCATCGAAGCGTTCTGTGCGTCTGCCATCAGATAACGCGCCAATGAGCACATACGCTCGCATCTCATGGGATTGCGCTTGTAGGCCATCGCCGAAGAGCCGATCTGATTCTTCTCAAACGGTTCTTCGAGCTGCCTGTCATGCTGCAGAAGCCTGATATCCTCTGCCATGCGGTAGCAGCTCTGAGCTATCGCGGAAAGGACATTCAGAATCCTTGAGTCAAATTTGCGGGGATATGTCTGGCCACTCACCGCGAAGCACGAATCAAAGTCGAATTCAGCGCAGATCATGCGGTTCATCTCATCTATTTTCGAAGTATCACCATCGAACAGATCCATAAAACTGGCTTCTGTTCCGGTCGTACCGCGGCATCCGAGGAGTTTCATCGTGGAAATTACGAAATCCAGCTCCTCGAGATCCGAACAAAAGTCCTGCATCCACAGAGTCGCACGCTTGCCCACCGTAACCAGCTGGGCCGGCTGATAATGCGTATAGCCGAGTGTCGGCAATGACTTATATTTCAGGGCGAATTCCGAAAGGTTCCTGATCACTCTGCGAAGCTCGTCGCGCAGATATTTGAGACCGTCGCGATAGAGGATCATGTCCGCGTTATCGGTCACGTAACAACTCGTCGCCCCGAGATGGATGATCCCGGCTGCCTGAGGCGCTGCGAGGCCGTATGCGTACACATGCGCCATGACATCATGACGGACTTCCTTTTCACGCGCCGCAGCGGCATCGAAATCGATCTCGTCAATGTGATCTTCGAGTTCCTTCACCTGTTCATCGCTTACCGGCAGGCCAAGCTTGTGTTCTGCCCGCGCAAGCGCCACCCAGAGCTTCCTCCAGGTCGTGATGCGTCTCCTGTGGGAGAACAGCTCAAGCATATAATCCGACGCATACCGCGAAGAAAGCGGTGATTCGTATTTATCGTACATGTATGTGGGTCCTTTCTGAGTTTCTCATATGTCATACGATACCTCAATGCAAGCCATTGAGGTATCATGGGAATGGCACTTCATAATTTCTCTTTATTTATAAGCTCGATCAACTCTTTACTGAAAATAGGCGATCTGGCATTTAATTACTATCTCTTTATATAAGAATCTCTCTCCGCTCCTACCGAAACGTAAGTGATCGGACATTCTATCTGTTTTTCGATGTATTCCACATATTTCTGTGCTGCTTCGGGGAGCTCGTCCCAGGTACGGGCCGCGGAAATATCACATTTCCAACCGTCCATGTATTCGATCACGGGCTTGGCATCCTCAAGTGCCGCAGGGAACGGGAAATCATCGGTCAATTCGCCGTTGAGCTCGTAGCGTGCACAGACAGGGATCTTGTCGAGATAGCTCAGGACATCCATTTTCGTAAGCGCAATCTGTGTTGCCGCCTGCATTCTCACGCCGTAGCGGGTAGCCACGATGTCTATAGGGCCTACACGGCGCGGTCTCCCGGTCTTTGCGCCGTACTCAAAGCCTGCCTCGCGCAAGGCATCCGCCTCCGGGCCGAACATCTCACAGGTGAACGGACCTTCGCCGACGCAGGTCGAATAAGCCTTCACAACTCCGACCACGTCATCGATCTTCGCGCCGGGAAGCCCGCTTCCGACAGGCGCGTAAGCAGCGATGGAATTGGACGAAGTCGTATAAGGATAAATACCGAAGTCAAGATCACGCAGAGTTCCGAGCTGAGCCTCGAACATAATGCTCTTGCCCGCTTTCTGTGCATCATGCAGATATTTCGCGGTATCGCAAATAAAGGGCTTGATCTTCTCGCCATAGTTATGAACCCATTCCATGAGATCGTCCATTGTCACAGGCTCCGCGCCGTAGACACGGGTCAACGTCAGGTTCTTCCACTCCAGGATATCGGCAAGATGACTCTTCAGCTTCTCAGGATAGAACAGCTCGCCCGCAAGGACAGTCTTCTTCTGATATTTGTCGGAATAGAAAGGCGCGATGCCCTGCTTCGTGGAACCGTATTTCTTATCCGCAAGTCTTGCCTCCTCGAGCCCGTCCAGTTCCCTGTGCCAGGGCAGGAGCAGCGAGCAGCGGTCACTTAATTTCAGATTATCGGAAGTGATCGAAACACCCTGAGCCTTGACGGTCTCAATCTCCTTGATCAAATTCTCGGCATCGAGAGCAACACCATTGCCGAGAAT
>JAGCZE010000153.1 GCA_017960415.1 Lachnospiraceae bacterium | reverse complement strand
TAAATGTCATAATAAGCAAGTGACCATTTTTACAATTGAATAAACTTCAGACCTTGCATCCTTTTGAGGACAGAGGTGCCCGAGCGCAGTGCGGAGGATGCTGTAAACAGAGCAGCTTTTTGGTTTTTAATTTACACACGGAGGTCGTAGAAATGCTTTATCCCGTTTTGGACGTCAAAGCAACAGGAGAAAGGATTAAGGAGCTTCGCAAAGCCTGTAACCTGAAGGTTGAGGATGTAGCGGAGTTCATGGGTTTCGAGTCTGTACAGGCGGTTTACAAATGGCAGAGGGGCGAGAGCCTCCCGACCGTTGACAACCTCTTTGCGCTGAGCAGGCTGTTCGGAACCACGGTTGACTCGATACTTGCAGGAAAAGAAGAGATAATTGAAGAAGAAAAAGAAAGAGAAGAGAGCGAAAGCTCTCTTCTTCCTTTTTGTGTTTTGCATTATGCAGCTTAGCTATATACCCCGGAAATATCTATTTTTCTTTCGCAGGCAAGGGTTTGTATTCATCGGTTCTTCCGTAAATGAAGTTAAGTCTGGCGATCTTTGCCGCAAGAGCCGGAGTTGCGACACCTTTAAGCATCCTCCATTTCCAGTTGGTACCGAGTGAAGAAGGCATATTGATACGGGCTTCACTGCCCAGATTTAAGTAATCCTGCATCGGGATCACAGCAAGCTTTGCGGGACTTGACAGTGTCAGCTTGATCATGTTCCAGGCGACATTTTCCGCAAATACCTTTTCGGCTTTCTCCGCAAATGTCTCCTGTGCGCATTCGGGACCGCCCTGAGCACTGTCTGTTCCGGAAACGGATTCCGCACAGCCTGAGTTTCCGGCAGCGGATGCGATGTCCTGAGGTTTGAAAGCCGGATTTTGCGTACCTGTACATGTTTTATCGTCATTGACTTCCGCGGAAGAGGAATCTCCGGTTTCAGCTTCCTTTGCCATGCAGGCCAAACTGCTGATCTCCGATTCCGCAAGCTTGATCAGGAATTCCGTATCCCCCGCCATGTATTCCTTCACAAATGCTTTTTCGTCGTCCTTAAGCGACTGATACCAGCCCCTTGTGGTGTCATTGTCATGTGTTCCGGTATAAACCACGCTGTTCTCACTGTGGTTGTGAGGCAGATACTCGTTCGGATGATAAGGATCAAAAGCAAACTGCATGACCTTCATGCCGGGATAGCCGGTATCATGGAGCAGATCATGTACCGAAGGAGTAAGATATCCGAGGTCTTCGGCAATGATCGGAACATCCCCGAGTTCACGCTTGATCTTGTTGAAGAGGCTGATGCCGGGACCCATGAGCCAACGTCCGTTGACAGCGGTCTCGGCGCCGAAGGGGATGGCATAAAACGCATCAAATCCGCGGAAATGATCGACCCTGACTACATCATAGAGCTTGAAACAATGGCGCATTCTGCGAACCCACCATTCAAAATCGGTATCCTTGTGATAACTCCAGTCATACAGCGGATTGCCCCAAAGCTGTCCTGTGGCTGAAAACGCATCAGGCGGGCATCCCGCAACATCGGTGGGCTTGCCGTCCTTGTCGAACATGAACATCTTCTGGTTTGCCCAAACATCCGAACAATCAAGCGCAACATAGATCGGGACATCGCCGATGATCTTGATCCCGCGCTCATTTGCATAAGCCTTGAGCTTCGTCCACTGCTTCATGAAAACAAACTGCTGGAAACGGTAAAAATCGATCTCATCGATCAATTCACGCCAGGCCTTGTCGAGGGCTTCATTGGTGCGCTTGCGGATATCCTCTTCCCAGTCTGTCCAGCATACGCCGCCCTGATTCTCCTTGACAGCCATATACAGGGCATAATCATCCAGCCATTCACGGTTTTCTTCATGGAATTTCCTATACTCATCCGTGTTGCGGAAGTTGCTACGCTTGTAAGCCTTACGCAGGATATCCCAACGGGTCAGATAGATGCGCTCATAGTCGACGTATTCGGGATTGGTGCCGTATCCGGCAATCTCGGTGCCGTCTTCAAGCGTCATTTTCACATCGCACTCATCGTGGGTCAGCAGACCTTCGTCAATGAGTGCCTCCAGGTCAATAAAATAAGGATTGCCCGCAAATGTTGAAAAGCCCTGATACGGGGAATCGCCGTATCCGGTGGGGCACAGTGGCAGTATCTGCCAGTATTTGCAGCCTGTTGCCTTTACAAAATCAACAAATTCATATGCTTCTTTGGAAAATCCGCCGATCCCGTATTTTGACGGGAGGCTTGAAATGGGAAGTAAGATACCGCTGTCTCTCATAGGTTTCCTCCGTGTGATAACGATATTTAATATACTTATAAAACAATTTTACCATTTTTCCGCTTTTTTACAAGCCCGTTTTGATCCAGCTTTTTATTGTAAAATTCAATGAAAATTGGTATAATCCCATTTTTGACAGTTCAAAGATAATAAAAGTGCCATCATCCCTTGATATATAAGGGCTGTGGCACTTTTGTCCTTCGTTGTGGTCTATAGTAATTTTTTATCCTTGCTCATTTTTTCAATGGATTTCATTTTGCTCT